>CAYMBK010000243.1:0-3581 GCA_964388645.1 uncultured Planctomycetia bacterium
AAATAAAACTATCCGTACTATGGCAAGGAGTAACAGCTTTTTCGAAAATATTTAATACATCATATGACGATGTAAAATTGTCATATTCCATAGCAAAAATAGCCAAAAAAGTCAACTCCGAGATCGCCGACATTAACAAGCAAAGACAGGCTTTGCTGGATAAATATGGAGAAAAGGACGAAGAGGGCAAGCTACGGTTTTCGAGAGACGGGGCGTCATGCTCTTTAAAAAACCCCAAAGCATTCGAGGATGAATGGAACAGCCTCATGGAGGTTGAGACGGATATTGACGTCTGGGAAATCCCCGCCGAGGCTGTAGGAATAGCAAAACTTACTCCCAACAACATAGCGCAAATAGAAGATTTTTTAGCTCCATTGTCTTGTGAAAACGAAAAAACAAACAAAGCGGGAAAAGGCGAAAATGACGTTTAAAGAACGCATTATAGACGACGCAAAAGATGTTTTTCTGGACGCCGAAACCGGGTTTGCCGAAGAAATAACCTATACGCCGTCCGGGGGCGTTGCTAAGACCATAAAGGCTGTCGTTGAACGTCAAATGTTAACCCCGAATCAGCAGGGACAAAAGCAGATCCCAGGCAGAGAGGCTGACATTTCGATATTAAACAACGCGGATCAAGGCGTTTCGGAAGTCAACAAGGGCAAGGACAAGGTTTTGCTCCCGGTGTGGGCTGGAGAGGAAAGTGTCGAATGGGCGGTTGTGGACGTTATTTCAAAAGACGAGGCGATGTTTGTACTAAGGATACGTAGGTGATCTTATGAAGTTTCTCGATAAAGTTAAAGAGGACTACAAAATAGCGGTAGTAAATACCGACGAATTTGGTGAGAACGTGACGTATATCCCCGCTTCGGAGATCTTGATCCTGGCGGACAAAAACGACAACTATGTGGTTGATTCTGACGGTTGCTATATAGGTGTAGGGGAAAATGCTTTCGAGGAAAAAACTATCAAGGCTCAGATCTTTCGTCGGGGGCTTTTTCCAAACGAACAGAATGTAAGCAGGATAGTTTCGCGCGAAATAGAGATCCTTATTTCAACGGATCCAGACGAAGGGATCCAGGATATTAAAAAAGGGCAAGACAAGGTCCGGCTGGCCCTGTCTATCGGGCAGTCAGAAATTGAGTTCTTTGTAGCGAGCATAATAGAAAAAGATACGGCAATGGCCCGGCTTTTACTTATGAGGTAGCGAAAAATGGATATAAGTCTACAAATAAACACGAATCAGCTCTTAAAAGCGTATCATCTGGTTCCCGAAAGGCTGGCGGTTGAGCTTAAAGACGGGCTGGATCATGCGAGCTTGAAGTTCTTGAAAGAGTTTCGGAAAAGACGCTTGCAGGGGCCTCCCGGAGTAAAGTCACGAGGCCGGGGCGGTCTTTTCTGGCATTTTAAGAGGAACCCGGTCTACTTCCGGGGCAAACAGGCTTTGGATAGCTATGTGGAGATATTTACCGAATCGAAGATCGCCAAACTCCACGAAGAGGGAGGGACCGTCCGGGATCCTTCCGGGGGATCTTTAGCCGTACCATTACAAGCAAGGACGCAGATGTTTACCAGTACGGGGGCTTTACGCAAAACATATAAAAACGTCAAGGCTCTTAAAAACGTGTTTCCAAAGAAGATAAACGGCAAGGTTTTCCTTGTTCGGTCGAAGAAAAAGGACAACTCGATACTTCCGCTGTTCGTGCTTAAAAAAAGCGTCAGAATCAAGCCGAGGTTGGGCTTTGTGGCGACTTTTGAGGCTGTGGCGGGGGATATGTTCAAGATACTTAATAGGTCGTTTGACAGGGCGTTAGACGACGCTTGGAGGCGATAATCATGGCAGAGACGGTAAGAGAACGCATACTCGCGACCTTAAAGACCACGCTTGAGGAAATAACGACAGACAACGGTTACAGGTCGGACGTTGAGAGCGTCCAGCGGTATATGCAACACGGGAACACTCTCACGGACGTACCTTGTATCATCATCAATTCCGGGCCGGACAGGTGGGACGACGACAATACGGTGATAATGTCGGCGGTATTTACCGTTTTTCTCGATATTTGGATCCGGCAGGACGAGGACGATACCGTGCCGACGGACAAGATTCTCAACGACCTTCTGGCGGACGTGTTCGAGGCCATAAAAGAAGATACCACGCTTGACGGGGACGCTCTGGATATAAAGTTTCGGAGCATAGACCCCTTTGAAACAATAGAGGGCCAGCCGCATGCAGGTGTGACGGTGGAGCTGGAAATAATGTATAGGTTCAAACAAGATGACCCTGAAAAAACGGGCTAACAAGGAGGGAATAAAATGGCAAGAATGACGAGGAAAACGGTACTTTTGGCGAAGAAGGAAAGCAACTACGGGCAGGACGCCAGCCCTGTCGGGAGCGCAGACGGACTTCTCATAGAGGAGCTGGAGATCGAGCCTATTGCGGAACTTTTGCAAAGAAACTTCTACAAGGACTCCTTCACAAAGCAGGCTCCGGTTATGGGCATGGCTTATAACCAGATCTCGTTCAAGGTGGAGCTTAAGGGATCCGGGACAGCCGGGACAGCTCCGGCAATAGGGAAACTGCTTAAGGCTTGCGGTATGGCCGAGGATGTTTCCGCGGGGACATCTGTAACTTATACCCCAGAATCGGACGATGATGATGTGGATTCTCTTACTCTGTACGCTTACAGGGACGGGGTGCTCCATAAAATGGTCGGAGCGAGAGGGACTTTCACGATGGATCTCCAGGCCGGAAAGTACGGAATGCTGTCGTTTGTGTTCAAGGGGCTATATCAGACGATCGTTGACGACAGCAATGCGACGTTGAGTAATCTCGAAACAACGCTTCCCGCCGTAATTCAGGGAGCCGCGTTCACTTGGGGATCCTACGAGGCGATAGCGTCAAAACTCGATATAGACTTCGGGGCAAACGTGGTTCCGGCAGAGAGTTTCAACGCCAGCTTTGGGATCTATGCTTTCAGGATCTCGGACAGAAATACGCAGGGATCCTTTAATCCGGACGCTGTACTTGAGGCAACACATCCGTTCTGGGCAGACTGGAAGAATAACGTCCAGAGGGCTTTGTCAATTACGTGCGGATCCGAAGCCGGAAACATCTGCACGATAACGGCCGGGAGTTGTGCGTCGACAGGGGTTAATTACGAGGACAAGGAAGGCGTCCTGGCATACAACGTGCCGTTCTTGATGACAGAGGAATCAACGGACGATGACGAGATAGAAATAGTGTTTACCTAAGTTTTAGGTGTTTTTTGACGGGAAGTTAAATAAAAAGGGGAGGGAGTTATGGTTAAGGCTGTGAATATCGACGCTGTATTTGATTATGTGTGTAAGGACGACGAGGGGTTGCCAAAAGAGGAACAGACGACTTGGAAGATAGGCGTTCTGGATTCTCTAACAATGGCGGACGTTTCCCAGATGGACGTGTCATTCGATCCGGGGAGCAAAGAGCAGTGTGTCAGGGCTAATATAGCCGGGCGTGAGCTTGATTATGTCCGTTATGGCCTTAAGGGCTGGGACAACTTCAAAAAGGCAAACGGCGAGGATATCAAGCCGAGGTTCAACAC
>CAYMBK010000244.1:0-3117 GCA_964388645.1 uncultured Planctomycetia bacterium
TATGGAGGCCGTCAGGAAACTTCCTGAGGCGCTGAAGAAAAGAAAACTTGTCAGCGGTTCTTTTCTTATCGAGGATAAAGACGTTATCTCAAAAATAAACGAGGGGAAACTTTAATGAAAATAGACTTTACCGATAAAAAGACAGTTCTCTTAATGATAGTGCTTCTGGGGCTGGCCGCAAGACTTTTATTGGCGTTTTTTTATTACGGCACGGGGGATGTGACAGTATGGGAGCATTACTCGACATACTGGGAAAGGGGAATGTCTCCCTATGATGAGGTTGGCAAATATAACTATTTTCCATTGTGGTTCTGGGGTTTTTCATTTGTCACTTTTATCAATAAAGCGCTTAATTTGCCTTACAGTTTTATCGTCAAAATACCATTTATACTTACCGATCTGGCAACACTTATTATCATAGTAAAAGCGTGCGGCAGGATGAAGATAGGGGCGAAGGGGTCTCTTCTGGCGGCGGGCGCCTTTTTTCTTAATCCCGTATCGATATTGATAAGCGGGTATCACGGGCAGTTCTGCAATATGAGTGTTATGTTCGCCATGCTGGCGTGGTATTTTGCTGTTTTTAAACGAGGATCATGGTTTTTGATGTCGGCTGTAATGATGTCTGTTTCAGTGGCGGTTAAACATTTTACGGTGATACTTGTGCCCGTTATAGCCTTTGTTCAAGACAAGATACACAAGAAGATCCTTGTTTTTCTGATCGCGCCTCTCTGCGCTTTGATAGCGATAACTCCGTATTTTATAAGGGACCCTCAGCTGGTCATAAACAGCATTTTAAAGTATAACCTGGGGGCTGGTTACTGGGGGTGGTCGGGTGTTATGGTCAGGTCGGTCTTATTCCTTACAGGGGTGGATTTGGCACAGCAGGGCTGGTTCGAATACCTGAGCTATTTTAATTATTTTCTGTACGCGGGGATAATGATAGGCTCCTTTTTCATGGTCAAATACTACAAAGCGATAGACTCCCTGGCCATAGTGTTCCTTTTATTTTACGTTTTTACCACCCAGATGGCCCCCCAGTACAGCGTTTGGATAATACCTTTTGCTGTTTTCAGGAGAGGGAAATATTTTTATGCTTATACAATAACCGCGACAGTACAGCTCGTGGCTTTCTATTACTGCCATCACAGGTGGTTCTGGAACGAGCCTTTTGTGGGTTTTTTCGCGGGATATGTTTCCAAGGTCTTCATAATATTTCGGCATTTGACATGGCTGGTATGCGTGCTATGGCTTTCTGGTTATTTCGGGGTTATGAAGAAGGTAAGCCGGAAACATGATCGGCCGGGTGTCCTTTGAAGGATATAGATATTAACGGTATGTTTCGGAAAAGCGACCCAAGAATGACCAAAATATCAGTTTTCATAATAGTTAAGGATGAAGAAAAGAATATCGGCCGATGCCTTGAGTCGGTCAGATGGTCTGACGAGATAGTGGTGGTTGATTCTTGCAGCACGGATAGTACTGTTGAGACATGCCGGAAATATACCGATAAGGTATATATCAACGAATTCACCGATTACGCCGGCCAGAAGAATTTCGCTCTTTCTAAAACTACAGGTAATTGGGCGCTGTCGATAGACGCGGACGAGGAGGTCACCCCGGAGCTGAGGGAGGCGATAGAAAAAGTAGTATTGGAAGATAACGGTGATATTTCGGGATATTTCATAAAAAGACGTTCTTGTATTTTTGGCAGGTGGTTCAATTTTTGCGGGACACAGGATGACTACCAGCTAAGGCTATTCAAAAAAGGCAAGGCAGAATATTATCAGCCCGTACATGAGAAGATCAGGCTTGAGGGCGCTTCCGGTGTTATTGAGCAGCCGCTTTTGCATTACACCTATGATGGAGCGACAGAGTATATTGACAGGCTTAATGTCTATACGACGATGGAAGCCGGGCATATTATGAGTACCGGGAAAATACCTCGCGTCTTGGACTTTGTGCTGAGGCCCGTGGGCAAATTTATTAAACTGTATTTTCTAAAGCAGGGGTTCAGGGATGGTATGGAAGGTTTCCTTTTCAGCGCCCTGTCGGGATATTATGATCTTGTCAAATACGCTAAACTTCATGAGATGATAAAAAAGAACGACCTATGAAGCCGCACCCCTCTGTATATATAATAATCCTCAACTGGAATAATCCAAATGATACGATCGAGTGTGTTGGATCAGTAAAGCGTCTGAAGTATCCTAATTTTAGAGTACTTCTGGTGGATAACGGTTCTACTGACGGGTCGGCAGATATATTAAGACGAAAATTCCCGGATATTGATATCATCGAGAACAGCGCTAATTATGGGTATGTGCGGGGAAATAATATCGGGATAAGACGCGCTTTGGATGAAGGCGCCAGCCATGTGTTTATTCTCAATAATGATACTACGGTTGGAGAGAATGCCCTTGATGAACTTATGGCCGTGGCCATGAGGGAAAAGGCAATATTAAGCCCGAAAGTTTATTATTATGACAGGCCGCGTGTAATTAATTCCATGGGCACTTCTATGAACTGGTTCAGGCTAAGGCCGTATCTGGGGAATTGCGGCAAGGAAGACAGGGGGCAGTTTAGCGGGATATATCCCGCTAATATACTTGTTGGCTGCGCGCTCTTGATAAGCCGCGAAATTATAGAGGATCTGGGGCTTTTTGATGAGTCATTCTATATGATACATGAGGACGCGGACCTTTGTTTGCGGAACATTAAAGCGGGGAATAAGAACCTGACTGTTTCAGAGTCTGTTATTTATCATAAGGCTTCGGCGACATTAGGTAAAAGGTCCGCCATGATGGCATATTACAGTATAAGGAACCTTCTATATCTTGCTAAGAAGCATGCTTCATTGCGGGAAAAGTTCCAGGTTTGGTGCGGGTTGTCTTTTTTGATAATGAAGAATGGGGCGAGGCTACTATTTGTTGCTGAAAAGAGAAAAGAAGCGAAGGCTTTTTTTATGGGAGTAAATGACTATTTGCGCGGGGCAATGGGTGAGCGCAAAGAGGGGTTATGATCAATGAGAGTCGGGATAGATGTACGATCATCTCGGGGCAGAAAGACCGGCATAGGGTTCTATGTGCATAATCTTGTGGACGGGCTTCAAGAGCACGG
>CAYMBK010000245.1:0-7144 GCA_964388645.1 uncultured Planctomycetia bacterium
TTCTTTTTTTTGATCTTCTTTTTGGCGTATCCCATAAGCCCCCCTTGAGATATCATTTCGTTGAGGAAATTTGGGAAAACATCCGACTTAAAGGGCTTCTTATTACCCTTTTTCAATATTACGCCTTTTACAGCATCCACTTCCACAATGTCGCCTGTTTTTAAATGTTCGGCCGCCTCTTCACTCGCGAAAATAGGCAGTCCTATGTTTATGGCGTTCCTGTAAAATATCCTGGCGAAACTTTTCGCGATAACGCAGGAGATGCCTGACGCCTTTATCGATAACGGAGCGTGCTCTCTGGAAGACCCGCATCCGAAATTCTCTCCGCCGGCTATAATGTCGCCCTCTTTTGCCTTTTCAACAAACTTCGGATCGGCGTCTTCCATACAATGCTTAGCCAGTTCAACGGCATCCGATGTATTAAGATAACGCGCCGGAATTATCTCATCCGTGTTGATATTGTCGCCGAATTTATGCACTTTTCCCTTAAACTTCATTTCCACCTCTCGGTTGTATTCGCCTTTATTAACAGAGGTTCTGCCCTGTTCCCCCGTCATAGCTCGGAAGGATGCGCAATAACTCCCTTAACCGCGGAAGCCGCGGCAATAGCGGGATTCGCGAGATAAACCTGGCTTTTAGGATGCCCCATGCGCCCCACAAAGTTCCTGTTTGTCGTCGCGACCGCTACTTCGCCCTCGGAAAGTATCCCCATGTGCCCTCCCAGACAGGGCCCGCAACTGGGTGTACAGAATGTTCCGCCGGCTTTAATGAATATCTCGGCATATCCTTCTTTTACGGCTTCCATGTAAACTTCCTGGGTGGCCGGTATAACTATAAACCGCACATCGGGACTTACCTTTTTACCCTTGATCACCCCGGCCGCCATTTTAATATCACTTATTCGGCCGTTAGTGCAGGAACCGACCACGACCTGATTTATTCTGACATTCTTGTAACTCGTGACCGGTTTGCCATTCGACGGCAGATTAGGAGCCGCCACCACAGGCTCAAGCTTTGAGACATTGTATTCCCGGACTTCCGAATAAACAGCGTCCTTATCGCTTTTTAGCGTTTTGTAAGTTTTTCGGGACGGTTTATGTTTTTTTATGGCATCCTTCACATATTTCTCCGTTATGTTATCGGCCGGAATTATCCCGTTCTTCGCTCCGGCTTCAACGGCCATATTGCAAATACTGAACCTGTCATCCATGCCAAGATGGCGTAACGTATCGCCCTCGAACTCAAGAGCCTTATACAGCGCGCCGGAAACACCCAGATCGGCTATAACATGAAGTATCAGGTCTTTTCCGCCTACCCATCTTCTTGGTTTTCCCGTAAAGACTATCTTTATGGTCTCCGGAACTTTAAGCCAGCATTCACCGAAAGCCATTGCATAGGCAAGGTCGGTGGAACCCACCCCGGTAGCAAAAGCCCCTACCGCCCCGTGGGTGCATGTATGGGAATCAGCCCCTATCATAAGATCTCCCGGCAACACTATCCCCCTTTCGGGAATAAGCGCATGTTCTACCCCCATATCCCCGAGCTCAAAATAATTCTCTATTTTAAATTCCTCGGCAAAATCCTTGAGTATTTTTGCCTGGTTGGCGCTCCGCATGTCTTTAGCCGGTAAAAAATGATCGGGAACAAGTACCACTCTTTTGCTGTTGAAAACTTTCGAAAGGCCAAGATCCCTGAACTCTTTTATCGCTATAGGGCTGGTGACGTCATTGCCAAGGCAAATATCCACATTAGCCATTATAAAATCACCTGGTGCTATACTTTTAAGCCCCTTAGTGTGCGAAAGAAGTATTTTTTCCGTTATCGTATGTCCCATATTTTCTCCTTAGGCTGATCCTTCGCGTTCCGGGAGCACAGGCCGATGCGGCCCCCAGTACAAGATCCTCTTTTTATGAAGTGCCAGTTTACCAAATTTCGCATCTAAAATCAATTGACTTATTACAAGGCCGTGCCGGCCTTAACTACTTACCTTTCTCATACGTCCACCCGGACATAAAAAAACAGGCTCAAGCCCGGTTCCGATCCCGGGGTTCGCAAGACAAGCGGGCCCGCATCCTTGACGCGGCATCCTTATATCCTGTACAAATCCCACCCTCTCGAGTATAATCACTTTTTGGGAAACCACAATGAAACTGACTTTAACGCAAAAAGATACTATCGGCCTTATGTTCGTTTCCGCGGCCATTCTGATCTGGAACATATGGTCGGGCAGTTTGCTTTCGTGGGACGAAGCGTTCTACGGCGCGGTCTCAAAAGAGATCTTCCGCACCGGCAACTGGATAGACCTGTATTGGGCGGGAATGCCCTGGAGCGATAAACCCCCGCTTTACATGTGGGCAACCACGATGTTTTACAACTTTTTCGGCATCAACGAGTTTTCTGTCAGGATATTCTCTTCCCTGTGCGGCACCGGAACCGTACTCGCCGTGTATTTCCTCTCCCGTGAACTATACTCAAGACGCGCGGCCCTGGCTTCCGCGCTGATATTACTTTCAACATGGCATTTTATCTGGTCTTCCAAAGTAGGCATGCTTGATTCGGCGCTTACGTTCTTTATCACCTTATCTATACTTTTTTTCCAACTCGGACTTCGTTACAGAAAGCTGTTTTTTTTCTGCCCTATCGCTTTCGCTTTAGCTTTTCTCACCAAAGGCCCGGGGGCAATTATCATTCCTCTGATCATCGTTCCCTATGCTATTTTGTCCGGGAACACAAAAAAGCTCTTCGACCCTTATCTCGCGGCAGGCGCCGTCCTGTCTATCGCGGCAATTATCTGGTGGCATATCGCGGTATTTTCAAGCTACGGAGATGGCTTTATAAGGAACTATTTTGTTCAGCACCTGATAAGCCGTACCACTACGGCAATAGAAGGCCACACGGGAGACATCTTTACCTATTTCAGGGCTATACCTAATAAGGGAAGGCCCTGGTCGATAGCCGGCCTTCTGCTCATGCCCCTGGTGTTCCTTAGAATATTACGGAACCACGAGAAATGCCACCTTCTTCCATTTCTCTGGGCGGGCATGGTAATCCTGGTCTTTAGCGCGGTACAAACTAAAATTCACTGGTATATCGTGCCGGTCTATCCCGCCATATCTATAATGACAGGATGGGCATCTGAGAAGATTTTCAGGCGGCACACCATACCGGCAGTATCTCTTCTTGCCTTTTTTTCGCTTGTTTACCTTACCGCCGACAAAGCTATCTTCAACCTGGACTATTCACCTACCATAAAAGAAACATATCTAGGCGTAAGGTCGAATGTCCCCGGGGGGAAGAAACTCTTTTTGTACGATATTTCCGACCCCGGCCTTCAATTCTACGCGGGATGGGAGGGCATTAACTTACGAAACCAGGAAGGCCTAAATACCATCCTGAAAAAAAATGACGTTTACATCCTCATAAGCAACAGGAATATGGAACGGCTTACCGGAGCGAACTATACCGTAGAGGCCGAATATCCCGACCACTCACTTATAAGAACGGCGGAATGATTTCCGCGTCTCCCAAAACAAACAATGCCTTTGCATAACGGTCTCGTAAGCCTGATGTGGCGCATCCGTAATGTCAACATCGTTGCATAGCTCGCCGGGGAATAGGCCCGAGAACGCTCCATGCCATTACCTTTTTTTCAGAACAGCGGAATAGAGTCGAGAAGACTTTTTGTGTAGGGGTGCCTGGGATTGCGGTAGAGTTCTTCTTTTGACGATATTTCCACGATGCGGCCTTCTTTCATCACTCCCACCGTGTCAGACATGAACTCCACAACCCTGAGGTCATGTGATATGAACAGGTACGTGAGCGATAAGTCATCCTGCAGGTCTTTCAGCAAATTCAGAATATCGGCTTGTATCAAAACGTCAAGGCTCGAGACAGGTTCATCAAGCACTAAAAGCGAGGGTTCCGTTACGAGTGACCTTGCTATCGCGATCCTCTGTCGTTCCCCGCCGGAAAACTGGTGCGGATACTTTCCCCGGCAGTCCCCGTCGCCCATGCTTACCTTTCCCAGAACAGCATCCACCTTTTCCGCGATCTCTTTTTTCTTGAACCCCCTGACAAGAAGCGGTTCCCCGACTATCTGCTCTACCTTCATCCGCGGGTTAAGCGAGCTGTACGGGTCCTGGAATACCATGT
The DNA here is from genome assembly GCA_964388645.1 of uncultured Planctomycetia bacterium. GTDB lineage: Bacteria > Omnitrophota > Gorgyraeia > Tantalellales > Tantalellaceae > SLID01. Next base: position 4,153 of record CAYMBK010000245.1, read on the forward strand.
CCTTTTCCCCCGAAACGATTATCTCTCCGCTATCGCTCTTCAATATGCCAGCTACAAGCCTCGCCACGGTAGTTTTTCCCGAGCCCGATTCCCCCACAAGGCCGAAGGTTTTACCCCGCTCACATGAAAAAGTGACGCCGTCAACGGCCTTCACCACGTCTCTTCCGGATCGATGGAACCCGGATCTTGTAAAATATTTGCTAACATCTTTCAGCTCAGCCGCGCTATGCATCTATAAGAAGCCTTCTTCGTTTATCACCCATTCTGGGAACACATTCAATAAGACTTTTCGTATAACCCTCCGCCGGAGAACGCAAGACCTTTTCTTTCGTGCCGTATTCTATTATTCTGCCCTCTTTCATAACGGCCACATTGTGGGCTACCATGTTAACCACCGAAAAATCATGGGTTATAAAAATAGCCGAAAACCCTTTCCCCGACTGTAGCTGCCGTATAAGTTCCAGCATTTCTTTCTGTATTGAAACATCCAGCGCCGTAGTCGGCTCATCAAGCATGAGCACTTCGGGCTCGCAGGCGAGCGCCATAGCGAGCATTACGCGCTGCCTCATACCTCCCGAAAGTTCGTGCGGATAGCTTTTAACGATACCGGTCGGAAGCTTCACCATATCCAGAAGTTCTTTTATCCTTCTATCACTTTCCTTTCCCGGGATATTCAAATGGGCATCCAGCGCTTCCCTTATCTGGGACCCCACGTTCATAACGGGATTCATAGCCGTGAACGGCTCCTGAAACACCATGGCTATGTCATTACCGCGTAAATCTCTTTTTTCTTCTTTTTTCAGAGAAAAAATATCTTTTCCCCTGAAAATTATCCTGCCGCTTTCCTTAACGGAAAACTCCGGCAAAAGGTCAAGCACGGCAAGAGCGGTCAACGTCTTCCCGCTTCCCGACCCTCCGACAAGAGCCAGAACCTCGCCTTTCGCGATATCAAGGTCTATTCCCCCGATAACATATCTCTCTCCGATACGGACCTTAAGTTCTTCTATTTTCAGGACTGTCTCCGCCATCTTTAAACGCGCCTTCACACTGTCGGTTGTCTTCCTTTGCTCATTTTAGGGTCAAGAATATCCCTGATACCCTCGCCTACCAGGTTAAAGCCGAGTACCGTCACTAGTATGGCCGACCCCGGAAAAAAAGTCAGCCACCATGCGTAATCTATATAACTTTTGCCGGCCGTAAGGATATTCCCCCAGCTGGGGTCAGGGATCTGCACCCCCAAACCCAAAAAAGAAAGAGCGCTCTCAACCAGGATCGCCCCACCCACGCTCAATGTGGCGCTTACATATACCGGAGCCATCGCGTTCGGCAATATGTGCCTGAAGATTATCCTCGGCGCTGAAACCCCTTCCACCCTGGCCGAGAAAACAAAATCCCGTTCCCTGAGCGTAAGGAATTCCGCTCTTACCAGCCGGCAAAGCCCCGGCCAACTGGTTAACCCTATTACGACCATAACATGCACTATGCTGGGCCCCAAGAACGTAATGACCATCATTATCAGAAAAAACGTCGGGAAACAATACATGACTTCGACTATGCGCATTATCACATTGTCTACTGCGCCTCCGTGATACCCGCTTATCGCTCCGAGCGTAAGGCCTATCGCGAGAGAAATGGCCACCGCGATAAACCCCACGCTCAGGGAGATCCTGGAACCGTAAACCATCCTGCTAAAAACATCGCGCCCCAGGTTATCAGTACCGAAAAAATGTTCGGATGAAGGCGCCTGCAGCCTGGCTTCAGGTGACAGGTCCATATCCAGAGGGTCATGTGTAGCCAGTACGGGCGCCATTACCGCAGTCAAGCTCATCAAGATTATTACAAGAACTCCGAAAACTACTTTTAAATTGATATTGTTCAAATTTGCTTTTCCTTTTATTTTCTGCCTTCCAGCCTTATCCGGGGATCTATCATCACATAAGCCATATCAGACAAAAATATGCCAAAAAGCGTAAGGATCGTAGCCATGACCCCCACTCCCATAACTACCGGATAGTCATAGCTCATAATAGCTTCATACCCCAACCTCCCCATGCCGGGCCAGGAAAATATCGTCTCGAAAATAAAACTCCCGGAGATAAGAACCGGCAGTGTCATCCCGAGGATGGTCACTATGGGCAACAGCGCGTTGCCAAGCGCGTGTACAAGTATAACCCTTCTTTCCCTGAGCCCTTTTGCCCTGGCCGTAAGCACATAATTCTCTTTGATGACCTCGAGCATGCTGGAACGAGCGTACCTGGAAAGCGCCGCAAGCCCGCCGAAAGCGGTTGCCGCGAGCGGAAGCGCAATGTGCGCCAAAAGATCTTTTATCTGGGCGCCGGGGCTGAGAAACTGCGCGTACCAGGGTCGCATGCCCGATACAGGCAGCCAGCCCAGTTTAAAAGAAAAAATATACACAAGCAGTATTGCCATCCAGAAAGTAGGCATGGCATACCCGACAAAAACAAAGACCGTAGATGCCTTATCGAAAAAAGAGTTTTTCCTGACGGCGCTGATTATGCCGATGGGTATAGACAAAAGCAGTATCAGCAGCACCGAACATGCCTGAAGAAGAAGTGTCGCGGGAAGATGCGCCATTACCTTCTCCATAACGGGCCTGTCATCCAGAAGTGACCTGCCGAAATCCATACTGACGAACCTTTTCAGCCACATAAAATACTGAGTTATTACAGGTTCATCAAGCCCATACATGCGGTTGAAAGATTCGCGCGCCGTTTCCGAAACTTCCGGATTAAGGCCGTACCTTATCCTGGCCGGATCCCCCGGCGACAAATGCATTATAACGAACATGACCACGGAAATGCCGAAAAGCATCGGTATCATCATCAAAAGCCGCTTAACTATGTATCTTCTCATACGTCCCTTTTACCATTGTCCGCCGCTCTCGCGCGTGTGAGGCAAAACACGTCAGAACCTGTATTTCACGTCTTTCTCGTTTACATACCAGTCGATGAAATTATGCCCTATACCCGCC
>CAYMBK010000246.1:0-2586 GCA_964388645.1 uncultured Planctomycetia bacterium
AACACATGAGGAATGAGATTATGACCAAAATCGCGAACTTTTAGTTAACAGAAAGCTTGACACTTTACATAACAATTCCAAACGGGAACCCCTTATCAATGAGAACTCTCCGCGGGCTTGCGATGGGGTCTGGCCTCGGACTGGCTGCTGCGATGGGGTCTGGCCTCGGACTTGTGACAAACAGCAGCTTAGAGGCCTGACTACTGACCGGCAGTAGCCCCGCGCCGGAGTTGATGCGCCCCAGTCTTATCAAAGCCGGAGGAGAGATCATTTTTGTGCTTTTTCAAGCATGTCTTCGGCGAGATCAAGGGCTATTTTGCTTTTTTTCGCCCCGTTCATCATTTTAGCCAGCTCATCGGCCCTCTCAGGGCCTTCGAGAGTCCGTACAGATACTGAGGTTCTTTGAGAGAGAACCGTCTTTGAGACTTTGATATGGCGGTCGGCGAAAGAAGCAATTTGAGGGAGATGCGTTATGAGTATGACCTGTCTGCCGGAGGAGAGTTCCTTGAGCTTGGCTCCTGTTACACTGCCCAGGCGCCCGCCGATGTGAGAGTCTATTTCATCAAAAACCAGACAAGGAAGAGTATCCACTTTTGTCAGGGCTTTTTTGAGGGCCAGCATTACCCTGGCGGCTTCACCCGAAGATGCTATCGAGCTCAGAGGTTTAAGGTCTTCTCCCGCGTTAGGGCTTATGTAAAAGGAAACGGCGTCATGCCCCGAAGATGTGGGGGCGGCGCGCTTTATTCTGCATTCGAACTTTATATGAGGCATGCCCAGGTCTTTTAATTCGGTTTCTATGGTGGTTTTAAGAGCTCTGGCTGTCTTAGTTCTTTTAGAGGTCAATGCGTCAGCGGCCTTTTTTAGGGCTTTTTCTTCCTCCGCGATCCGGGCAGAAAGAGTGCCGGTATTATGTTCTATGTCCGCGAGAAGGGCATACTTTTTTTTGGCGTTAATGTAAAAAGCGGTGGCGTCTTCCAGGGAAGGGCCGTATTTTCTCAGAATGTCGCAATAAGTATCTTGTCTGCGTTTTATCTCTTCAGCTTCCGAGGGGCTGAATGAAAGGGTTTCCAGGTATCCGGAGAGAGAAGAAACAACGCCCTCAAGTTCTTCCTGGGCGCGTTCGAGGTTCTCGTTGATAGTCTCCAGGGAGGGATCCATAGCTGACAGAGCCCGGGTTTTCGAAAACGCGCGGCGAAGAGAAGAAGAGACTCCGGTTTCTTCATTCTCAAGTATTTCCATAAGCTCTCCGCCGGTCGTGTAAAGGGTCTCCGCGTTTATCACGCGCGTGCTGTCCTCGGCGGTTTTGTTCCGGGCATCTTCGTTTAGAGGAACTTGTTCCAGTTCCTTTATCTGCCGGGACAGGGTGTCCATTTCTATTTCTCTTGAGCAGGCGAGAGCGGTGAGTTCGTCCAAGGATCTTTGGAGTTCCGCGCGCGAACGGAAGATCTTTTCGTAGGCTTTTTTCTCCAATGACAGGGATGAGAGCCTGTCCACTATGCCTATGTGTGATTCTTCCGAGAAAAGCAGCTGATGGTCATGCGGACCGTGCAGATCAGCCAAACGGCGTCCCATTTCACGGAGCTGAGCTAAAGTTACGGCAAGGCCGTTTACGGTTATTTTTCCGCGCCCGTCTGGAAGCAGCGAGCGCCTTATTATCAGGCAAGTCTCGCCGTCAGGAACGAAGTCCGCGAAAGACACATCAGAGAGCAGTTCCGGGCGCGATGCCAGGGCGAAGGAGGCTTCAATGACTACGGGTTTTGCCGGGTCGCGGATAACGGAAGAGCTCATCCTGCTGCCGAGAGCACAGCGCAAAGCATCCACTATGATCGATTTGCCGGCTCCGGTCTCTCCGGTAAAGGCGTTGAGAGACGGAGAAAGTTCTACGGTCAAACTGTCTATCAAGCCGAAATTATGAATAGTAAGGTGTGAAAGCATATTTACATCCGGGTGTTGCCGCAAGCGCATTATATTCTACCACCTGGGCGGAGTTTTTCAAAATACAAGTTTCACCGCTGAGAAGATGATAGAGGCAAAAACCCCCCGGAACATCTACTCTTCCGGGGGGGTTGATAGGGGCCCAATAGCACAGCTATATTTTCGCTACGTTGGTCGCTTCCTGTCCTTTCGGACCTTCTTTAATTTCGAATTCGACCGCCTGGCCTTCTTCGAGGGATTTATATCCTTCACCGGTTATGGCGCTGAAGTGAACGAATACGTCGTTCCCGTTTTCCGGAGTAATAAAACCGTACCCTTTTTTGTTGTTGAACCACTTAACGGTGCCTTTTACCATTGTTCAAACCTCCTTTTGCGCGAAAGACCGGACCGACCCATAAAAAAACCGCAAGGCACGGAAGGTTCCGCCTTACGGTAACGATCGTTAATACATTATCCCCTCGATACTATGTACATCCGGTACCCTCGCAATAACTTGTGATAAAAGAATTATACCTGAAGAGGAGGGCAAGTCAAGGATATCCTGCTGTTTTCGGGCGCGGTCCGGGATGAGCGGGCCACAGTGGATATAAAGAAAAACCTTTCCGTTTTATGGGAAAGGTTTTTTGGTGCGCGAGGCCAGAACACAAGCTC
>CAYMBK010000247.1:0-5736 GCA_964388645.1 uncultured Planctomycetia bacterium
CGAAAATGCCTATCACGCCAAAGTACTTTATAAAACGGTTCTTCTCTGTCAAAGAATGGAATACCCCGGGAGCGGAAGAATGCTCAAAGCCCCCGCCATAACGCCCGATAGACCATTCAACCCACATTATAGGTATCCCGACAAGAAGCAGAGCTATAAAATAAGGGATCATAAACGCGCCGCCGCCGTTACGTGCCGCTTGTACCGGGAACCGGAGAAAATTCCCCAGCCCCACCGCTGAACCCGCAACGGCCATTATTACTCCCAGCTTCGACCCCCAGGAATCTCTCATTTATTTTTCACCTCTGCCTCCGCGCTCATTTGAAACGGACGAAAAGCCTCCCCCAATTCTTGGAGTCTTTATCTACCCTGTCATAGAGGTCCCTGTTCCTCTCGAGAAATTTCAGGACCCTCTTTTTAAGCTGCCCCGAGCCCTTGCCCGGTATTATCTCCACGATCTTTACTCTTTCATCTCGGGCCCGCACCATGGTTTCCCTGAGTGATCTTTCTATATCTCTGTGTTTGTTAAAAATATCGTGCAGATCAAGTGTTATTTTTTTCATGCGCACACCTCAGAGATGTTAAATGCCGCTTTCCCTGTCTCGGGACCGCGACCTCCGTCACAACACAATGTCATTCTTCACTTTCGACAGCGGGAGCTTTCCTGGATCGCTTTTTTGCCGAAAGCGCTTTTTTGTCCTTCAGCATTTTTTCTTTTGCCCGTTTTGACCGTTTCCTTTTCTGTCTTCGGATCTTTTCAGACAGGGCTCTTTGCCTCGCCACACGCCCGGTAACCGCTTTTTCTATTTTTTCTATAAGAATTCGCCTGGCAAAGAACCTGTTCGCGGATTGCGACCTCCCTCTTGAACATTTTACCTCCGTTCCCGTAGGCAAATGCTTCAGATATACACATGTCGATACTTTGTTAACATGCTGTCCGCCTTTTCCTCCCGATTTGAGAAAAGATTCGCTGATATCGTTTTCGGATATGCCAAGACGCGACATTTCGTCTCTAAGGGCTTTTTCTTTGCGGGGGGAAACGTTAAGCATCTTCAATGAAAACTTTGGGCGGGCACAACAGCATTTTCGCGCGTTAACTTCAACATGTTGTCCGCAAAACTACACCACTGACCTGAGATCCGACTGTTTCTACGGACCCGCGTTTTTCCTTACATATTTTTCCGCCCTGTCTCCGGGAAAAATTTACAAACCCTGAGTCTCAGGCCGACGATGAGAATTCTGTTAAACGCTCAATATCGAATCTGCGGTGCCGAAAATGTTCCTCTCGGTGGAAGAATTTGCCGGATCCGTCATCCAGGTATCATCTACCAGGAACTTGTATCTGTACTTTCCGCCCCGTTGCAAAGCAAAATGCCCCGCCCATTCACCGCTTTCCTGCCTTATAAGCTGGTTTTCATTTATCTTTTCCCAGCCGTTGAAATCTCCCAGGACATATACAGAGCCTGCCTCCGGAACCTTAATACAAAATTCCTTTACCACCACATCAATATTTTTCGCCTCAAAATTGACTATTTCACTCGTCATATTATAAAAATCTAACGCCGCGAAAGACTTTGGGTCATACTCGAATATTGTCTTGCCATTCCGCGCCGCTTCCCTCAGCCTTACGCTCGATCTTACTTTCGTTGAAAGCATATACGGGCCCAGTTTTTTTGCGGCATCTTTTTCTATCTGCTTTGCGAAATTCGATCTCCCATCATATATGTTCATCGCGAAATATATTCCGGGAGACCTTCCTGTTTCTGATTTGAGAAGCCCGGTAACTCGGTATACATTACTTATCCCGTTAAAAGAGAAATAGCTAAGGTCTATGGGGACGATTATCGTGTCGGCCGCATACATCGAATTGAGCGTAAGAAAGCCAAAACTCGGGGGCGAATCTATTATCGCATAATCATAATCCTCGAAAAACCCATTGCTAAGCGCGCGGTGAAGTATGGAAGCAGCCCCGTCAACCCCGCCCAGGTTTATCTCGGCTGCCGAAAGCATCATATTGGCCGGTATAAACCCAAGATTTTCCCTTCCCCGGGAAACAATGGTCATCTCTTCGAGCGGCGTGTCGGCGCTGTCGAAATGTGCCCTGAAAATATCGTATGAAGTTTTCCTTTCTGAAGATTCGCGGGTATACCCAAGAGCGTATGTCGCGTGTGCCTGGGGATCCAAATCCACAAGAAGTGTCTTCGAGCCCATCCTGGCCAATGCCGCGGCGATATTGACCGCCATTGTCGTCTTTCCGCATCCACCTTTCTGATTTGCAATAGAGATCACTTTCATCCGGGCCTCCCGCTTATGTTACTCTTGATGATGAACTCTTATCGTACATCTTGGGGCAATTTTTAGAAAGTATACCACATGTGTTACAAGGTGTAAATAGTAACACGAATTAAAGTTATACTGAATATTCAACAAGTCCAAACTTCTCCTTCAATTTTGCTGTACAATCTGCCGGTCTTCCTGTAAAATATGTTTCTTACTTGTTGAAATTTTACAGATAGGAATAATAGAAACGGATTTTCCAAATAAAGTTTTGGGATCTGAACATCATACGACGACTTATTTAAAAATGACCAGTAAAACACAGAAATGGGATTCTATCGACGACGAACTTGCCCGGGCCTATTTTAACCCTACAGAACCCCGGAGAGGCCCGGTAGTAAATTCTCTCAAAAAACCGGGACGGAGTTTCCCCGTCAGAAAAACCGCGACCGTCCTCTCCGCCCTTATCGCCGCAGGACTAGCTTTTTTGCTTGCAGTAAAAATAATTACCGAACTGGAAGCTTCTTCGTTCTTTCGGAGGGAATCGCAAGGTAGAAACAGTTTGTCTTCCGCCCGTGATCTCGCGCCTGTGCTATACCGTGAAAAGGTCCTGTATGATTTTGAATCCGGAAATGACGGATGGGAGATCCCGGCATGGGCTTTCGACAAGGAAGACCACCGTCAAATATCCGCCGAGACCTCTACCGACATAGCTTCAGCGGGAGAAAAAAGCCTCCGCGTAAATTCCAACCTCATTCCCGGAAATTGGTCCGCTTCCCTTGTGGAAATACAACATTATCTTGACTTGTCGGCCTACGGCGCCCTCGCTGTCGACATCTATATCCCACCTGACGCTCCGCCCAGAGGCTTAAGAGCAAAGCTTATCTTAACGGTGGGAGAAGACTGGAAATTTGTCGAAATGTCCCGATCCGTCAAACTAGAACCAGGAAAATGGACCTACATACTTGCCAGCCTGGAAGAAAGCTCCAGGGACTGGAAATGGACGAAAGTCGACAACGCGTTCAAAGAAGACGTGAGAAAGGTATCTCTCCGCGTGGAATATAGCGGTAAGCAGGAGTACTCGGGCCCCATATACGTCGATAATTTCAGGGTCGGTGACCTTGAAGACAAAAAACAGGAAAACTAAAAAAGCTGGTCTTCAGAAACACTTTTCCTCTCTGAGCTCAACTTCCCGGTATCTCCGTTTTCGGGGATATTTTTTTGATCATCACCGCCGAGGTAATATTTCCTGTTCTTGATAACAACAAAGTTGCTCCATTGCCTGCCATCTCCGGCCTGCGAGATCATTATTTCCTTTACCGCGTTTGCCTGCGAAACAAGTTCATCGGTCTGATAAACTATTGTCGCCTCAAGGGTCTTCGGAAGAACAGGAGACTGCTGTTCATATTCGCCGTGATGTGAAAGTATTATGTGTTCGAGCTTCATGGCCAGATCATCCGGGAACCCCTCTATACCCGAGATCTTAGATATCAACATCTTATGGCCGATACCGATATGCCCTATCAGCCCTCCGCAAACCGTATACTCCATCTTTCGGGCATCCAGCTCGTAGATCTTTCCGATATCATGGATGAACGCCCCGAAAATGGCAAGATCCCTGTCTGCCTGAGAGTAAAGTTCGCACATTTTATCTACAATATACATAACCTCGTAAGTATGCTCCATAAGCCCGCCAGAATAAGCGTTATGCCAGCTCTTTCCCCCCACCCCCAGGGCGAACTCTTCCATAAGGTTTTTATCTTCCAAAAAAGAAACAGCCAGTTTTTTTATCCAAACGTTTTGCGTGCTTTCCAGATAGAACGTTATTTTTCGTTTCACTTCCCCTAAGTTCTCGGCAACGCGCACCATATCGGAAAGGTCAAAATCCCCGTCACCGGCTTTTACCATGGAATCCACTTTTATCTGCTTTTCTTCCCTGAATTTATCCACCGACCCTTTTATGCGAACGACATCTCCTGTGTCAGCCGAAGAATTGAAACTTTCCGCGTTATCCCATAACCGTGCCTCTATCGTCCCTGTCTTGTCGGCGAGCGTAAGCTCGAGATAAGGCTTGTCTGTCTTGGTCAACTTCAGGTTCTTTTTCCTGAGGTGGAAAAAAGAGTCAATTTTCTCGTTGGTTTTAAGTTCTGAAATAAATATTTTTTTCATTCCCCGCCCTCATTATCAAACGCTCTGCATCCTTTATCTTGCTATCTGAAAGATCCCGTTCTGCGCGAAAACATTCGGCAGGAAATATATGGGAATATCTCCGGAGATAAAATATTTCTTTTCTATCCTTACGTCCATTTTTCTGCAAAATGTCTCAAAATCCTTTATGCTCAAAAAATGCAAATTGGGGGTGTCGTGCCAGGAATAAGGCAACGACGGCGTAACAGGAACATGCCCCGCGAAGAACAGCTGGAACCGGGCCGGCAAATAACAAAAATTCGGAAACCCCACTATTACCTTCTTCCCTATCCTCAAGGCCTCCCTTATGGCTTCTGCCGGCTTTTGAACCTGCTGCATCGTCTGATTGAAAATAACATAATCGAACAATTTGTCAGGATATTCCGTTAACCCCGAATCTATATCTCCGTGAGACACGCTAAGCCCTTTTTCCACGCACCTGTATATGGCCTCTTCACTTATCTCTACGCCTCTCCCATTCACCCCTTTTTCTTCGACAAGATATTCCAAAAGATCGCCGTCACCGCAGCCCACATCAAGCACCGCCGATCCCGGCTCTATCATACCGCCGATGATAATATGGTCCGATCGCAATTCTTCTTTTTTCTTTCCGGTCATCTTGATCTACCCTTTTTTTTATTTATGTTCCGAAGAAAATGCCCGACAAGCTTGGTTTCTTCTGCGAACTCCAGCAAAAAAGCGTCATGCCCGTAATCCGAACTTATCTCGCAATATGTGACATCCGTACCATTCATTTTGAGGGCCTTAACGATCTCTTTGGACTGGAACGGAGGATACAGCCAGTCCGAGCTGAAAGCTATAACAAGGAACTTAACTTTAGAATTTTTGAATGCCGCCGATAAAGGCGCGTCTCCCTGTATATCAAAATGATCCATAGCTTTGGTTATGTACAGGTAACTGTTCGCGTCGAAACGTTTAACAAAACTATCCCCCCTATACCGCAAGTAACCTTCCACCTCGAACTCAGTGGTGAATTCATAACCAAGTTTTTCTTTCTTCATTACCCGTCCGAATTTTCTTTCCATTGAACTATTGCTCATGTAGGTTATGTGTCCTATCATCCTTGCTACCGCCAAGCCCGAAGACGGGTGGTTTTTCGCATAATAATCTCCGCCGTTCCACACAGGATCTGACATGATAGCCTGTCTGCCTACCTCGTTAAATGCTATCTGCTGGGCTGAATGCTTATAGGTCGTTGCTATGGGTATGCATGCCGTGACCATCTCCGGATAAGAAACAGCCCATTGCAAA
>CAYMBK010000248.1:0-3463 GCA_964388645.1 uncultured Planctomycetia bacterium
TAAGCATCAAAGCCACGGAACTGACCATATTCACCCAAAGTATCTGGACAGGAAGTATAGGGATGACCGCGGCGAACAAAAATCCCGCCAGAATAGTCAGAGCTTCTCCGCCGTTCACCGGCAAAATAAAACCGATCGTCTTCAGAAGATTGGAATATACAGTACGGCCCTCCTCAACAGCGGCTTCTATCGAGTTAAAATTATCGTCCGTCAGCACCATATCCGCCGCTTCCTTCGCGACCTCAGTTCCCATAACACCCATTGCGACCCCTATGTCGGCCTGCTGCAGCGCTGGGGCATCGTTCACCCCGTCCCCTGTTACCGCCACGATTTCTCCACGGGACTGAAGGGCTTTGACGATGCGCAGCTTATGTTCAGGCGCCACTCTGGCGAAAACATTGCTTTCCGAGGCAGCTGAAACGAACTCACTTTCTGACATCGCGGACAAGTCTTTGCCGCTATATACTTTTTCACTCTCATCCTTTACTATCCCCATTTTTTGAGATATAGCCTTAGCGGTCTTCACATGATCCCCGGTTATCATCTTTATCTTTATTCCGGCCGACTGCGCGGCTTTGACAGCCTCTACCGCTTCCGGCCTGGGAGGGTCTATCATCCCCACAGAACCGAGAAATATCATGCCTGAGGCTACATCTTCTTCAGATATCTCTTGTTTGTCCCCATCGAACTCTTTTTTGGCGAAGCCCAGGACCCTTAGGCCCTCCTTTGCCATAGAATCCGCATATTCCTTTTTCTCGGCCGCGTTCAAGTCCGATTTTTTTCCTTCCCGGTCAAGAGCCGCCTCGCATCTTTCAATAACAGCCTCAAGAGAACCCTTCATATAAACGACCTTCCGGGACGAAGACTCCGGTTGGTTGCTGAGCGTCGCCATATACTGTTTCTCTGATTCGAATGGCAGCGTATCTACGCGGGAATGGCTCTCCTGCTCGGCCTTAAGGTCGAGCCCAGCCTTCCGGCCCAGCATAAGAAGGGCTCCTTCCGTCGGATCTCCGGCTGTCTTGGTCTTCCCTTCTTCTTCCTGTAGATGCGAATCATTACATAAGATCCCGGTAAGGATACATTCGTAAAGAGCGGGAGATCTGCCTATGTCTGTCTTTTCCCCGTTTAGCGATAATGATCCGTTATTTTCCATACTGTCGGAAACCTCGTACAGGTCGGATCCGGCGTGGACACGCTGCACTTTCATTTTGTTTTGGGTCAACGTCCCTGTCTTGTCGGAACAGATGACGGTAGTACTACCCAAAGCCTCAACTGCCGGTAGCTTCCTTATTATTGAGTTACGCTTCGCCATCCGGTTGACACCGATCGCCAGGGCCACCGTGACAGCGGCAGGAAGCCCTTCGGGAATAGCGCTTACCGCGAGAGCTACCGCCGCCTTGAAACTTTCAACCCAGGATATCCCCTTTAAAAAAGCCAGCAGAAATACGACCCCGGACATGAAAAGGATAAAATAAATAATGGTCTTACTGAAGGCGTGTATCTTTCTGGTCAGGGGGGTTTCAAGGCCTTTATTCTCATCCATCATCCGTGAGATCTTCCCGGTCTCCGTGTCTGTTCCTGTAGCGACGACAACACCCTTGCCTTTACCCCTCGTTACAAGAGTGCCGGCAAATGCCATGCATGAACGGTCGCCCACCATCGCGTTTTCATCGGCTGGAGAAGTATCTTTCGCCGCCGGGACGGATTCTCCCGTCAGGGCCGATTCATCGGTCTGGAGGTCTCTCACTTCGGTCAAACGCATATCGGCGGGCACCTTATCTCCGGAAGAAAGCACCACGACATCACCCGAAACGATATCAACAGAATCCATCTTCCGCGTATCCCCGCCGCGAATGACCATATTTTCCGAAACAACACTTTTCGCCAAAGCTGATATCGCCCGCTCAGCCTTGAACTCCTGTACAAACCCGATAAAAGCGTTTATGAACGCGACCCCGCATATTACCATCGCGTCCAATCTCTCCCCTATAAAAAACGATATCACTGCCGCTACCAGAAGGATATAAATAAGCGGCTGACGGAAATTGTCAAGAAATCTCACTATCAAACTCTTGCTTTTACCCCCGGCCACCGTATTCGGGCCGTACTTTTCCAGCCTTAGGCCCGCCTCGTCTTGCGATAAACCTGCCGCCATATCCGTTCCCAACGTTTCCACGGTTTTCTCAGAACTCATATGATGCCATCCGCCGCGCTTCTCGTCTCTATCTCCGTTTCCTGCCATGATCATTCATCCTCTGTTTTTGTGTGTTCCGGCAACCGACGCCGCCGTTAAAAATTCCTGGTCCCGTTATTTTTCTGACAGCAAAACACTCTCCATCTTATCATAAGTTGTTTGTTTTCGTCTTATATATTATTCTCTAGCAGCCTTGGATCTTGCAAGAAAATTTTGTGAGGATTTTTCTGTCAGGACATGCCGGAGATGTACTTTTAAAATAACAACTTACGCATAAAACACACAAAGACCAGGGACACGGCCCTGAAGAGTCTCGGTTATTTTCCCGATATAATTGAGTATTGTATCCCCGAAATTCGGTGTTAAAAAGCCAGGCCGAGCTGGGTGATGAACCTGTTGTCCTTCCTGTCTTCGGGATACTGGTCTCTTACCTCATAAGTGGCTCTCAACTTGGCGTGATCGTTGAGAATAAAGCCTATCTGCGGGGTAAACCGCGTTTCCCTGTCGCCTGTATCGGGTATGAACTGGCTCATACCTCCAAGAAACTCTATGCCCTTGAGGTACTTGTAGTCCAGGGGAACAGTGTACGCCCCCCAGAAATAATAGCCATACGCGTTTTCCTCACCCACTCCCGGAGGCTGCCGCTTGTAACGATAGATAAGCTCCGCCTGAGCGTCAAAATTGCCGAGCCTGTAATAAGCGTTTGCGCCCACAAGATAAACGTCGTATTTACCGTCCCTGTCCCACTGCCCCCAGGCGAAAGAAGGCCCCATCCTGAAAAGGCCGTATTCCGTTTCAAGAAGGCTGGTCCAGTCGAGAACTATCGGAAGGTTGTTGTTTGATACCGTATCCTGCCCATCCCCGAAAGACTTGGCATTATCTCCGGTGAGAACGGAAAAACTCAGGTTAGAATAAAAGCCAACGGGTATCTTCCAATCCGCCTGCACGCCTACATCCGCCCAGGGTTCATGTCCGAAAAGGCCGCTGTGCATAGCCGACATAGTTATGGTGCGCCTGTCAAAAAAGTGGGCCTGGTTCTCAGGCCCGAAATTCACAAAGAACTTTCCGGGCTTTACCGAAAGCCCCCATTGCTCGAACTTAAATCGCGCGTAAGCCTCTTCTAATTCCACATCATCGCCATGGTGTTTGGTAAACACTACGTAAGCGAAAAGCCAGTCGGTTATATCCGCCTGCGCTCCCACCTTGGCCTCATGTATCATAAAATTGTTCTTTTGCTTCTCAAAATTATGGAACCTCGCGTCGAGGGCC
>CAYMBK010000249.1:0-11354 GCA_964388645.1 uncultured Planctomycetia bacterium
GGAAGAAATGGCTCCCGATGAAAGGGTGGATTTTATAAAAGCTCTTCCCAGAGAGAGGACGGAAGAGATCCTGCCGCTTGTAGCCCAAGCCGAACGGAACGATATCCGCCGGCTGATAGAATATAAGGAAGGCACCGCGGGAAGTATCCTTACGACGGAATATGCCTCGCTGCCGCCGGATATCACGGTAAAACAGGCTATAGAAAAACTCAAACTTCAGGCGTTCAACCGGGAGACCATATACTACACCTACGTAGTAGACCCGGCGAGGAAGCTTATAGGGTTCGTATCGCTGAAAGACCTGATCGTGGCGGAATCTTCCAGGACCGTCAGCGATGTTATGCACAGTAACGTCATAAGCGTTAACCTGGACGAAGATGAAGAGGTGGTAGCCCAGAAACTTTCCGATTATGATCTTTTGGCTATACCTGTCGTTGACAGCGGGAATACTCTTGTTGGGATAGTCACTTATGATGACGTGATGGACATAATCGTCCAGGAAGATACGGAGGACATATATAAATACGGAGCGGCGGGGGATTACATAGACTACATGGGTTCCCGGCCCCTGACGATAGCCCGCAAAAGGATATTTTGGCTGATGGTTTTGGTCTTGATGGGTTTTGTTTCGGGAATGGTCATTGAAACATATGCCGGACAGCTGGAGACGGTCGTGGCACTGGCTTTTTTTATACCTCTTTTATGCGGGTCGGGAGGTAACGCCGGCACGCAATCTTCCACGGTGGTGATAAGAGGCTTAGCGACCGGCGAAATAGTGATCAAGGATGTACTGAGGGTTATGCGCAAGGAGGTAGCGGCCGGCATCCTGGTGGGCCTTTCTATGGGCGCCCTGGCTGCTATCCGGGCGGTGGTAATGAACCGATCTTTCAAGTTGGCAGCCACAGTTTCTCTGGCCATGGTAGTGACCGTGCTCGTGGCGACGACACTGGGCGGCGTTTTGCCGATATTTTTCAAAAAATTAAAACTGGATCCGGCTCTTATGTCGGGACCTTTCATAACCAGCATGGTAGATATTATTTCCCTTTTTGTGTATTTTCATATTGCTTTCTTGATCTTCGGATGATGAAAAGATTTTCAGTTTTTAAGAGAATATTAAGGTCATTTTCTTTTTTTCTTGCCGCGTTCATTGTGATATCTCTGGCGGCGGATGCCAGTTTTCTGCAGAGAAAAACCACTTCTCTGCGCGGAGAAGCCGGCTGGCAGGGAATGCCGGATTTTAGGGTTTTCTGGCGCTCGGGCCGGGTAATGTCCGGCCTGATAACGGGAGAGAATGTCGATAGAGAGGGAGGTGCCCCGCTTTACGATAAAGAAGAGCCGTTCTATCATTTCAGGTATTCCCCCGCCGCGGCAATCGCCATGGTACCGTTCGGCAGAATACCTTATCCCCGGCGGGCTATGCTGCTGTGGATGCTTATGGGGAATCTGGCTTTTCTCTCGGCGCTTCTCGTTCTTTCCCGGCATATTAATAAAAGGCTTTTCCCGGATAGTTCCCGGAGGACATTAGTGCTCTGGATAATGTTATTAGGGACCTTGCGCTATTATTTTGTGGTTATATGCCAGGGACAGACAGACGGACTTGTGGCCTTTTTACTGGTACTTCTGCTGGTTGCCTATGTGGACGGCAGACAGATCTTTTCCGGCGTATTGTTAGCCGCTATTTTGCAGATAAAACCTTTCTTCGCGCCTTTAGTTTTTTTGTTCCTCGTGGATCGAAGATATAAAGCGTTCTTATCAGTATTTGCGGCGATGCTGGCATTTGCCGTTTTACCGGCGCTTTTTATCGGCATCAAGGATACTGTGGGCCTAACAAAAGACTGGATCTACATGGTGAGAGTCTCGGGTTTTTCCCAGGTGCTGAATTATAAGAACCAGTCATTGCCGTACGGCCTTGTCATGGCGGCCAAAGCGGTGCTGTTAAAAGCCCGGGGGATAGACTTGCGGGCAGTGGTTGTTCTTCTTAGCGGGGTTTTTACGGTTTTCGCGGCAGGCGGGTTTTTCCTGTTCGCAAGGCGCTTAAAAAGAGCGGACAACGGATTTTACCGATATCTTTCTATAAGCGTTATTACGGCTATTCTGGTGATTTTTTCACCGCTGTCCTGGGAAGCGTATTACATGTTCCTGATTATTCCTCTAGCTCTCTTTACCGGCATGGCCATAACAACCGGCAATTGGAGGAAAATGTGCTTTTACCTCTCGGGGTATTTTCTGATGACCCTTTCCGTCGGGACCGACATATCAAAAATTATTCCGGTATTGGAGGATTTCCGGTTTGTGAATATATCTTTGGCAACGGTTTTTTTGTTTTTTGGGGTGTTCGATCTTTATCTCAGGCTTCCCGAGGCTCCGTCGATACAGGGGTCTGCCGGAATGCCGCGGCGCTTTCCCTTTGTTTCCGGGTACGGTGTGTGTCAAGAAAAAAACAAAAAACCACCTAAAAAAAACTGACATAAAAGTCTTGATTGAGAAGTGTATGCGTAATAGAATTTCAAAGCGGAGAATTCACATTCAAAAAAACGAAAAAAGAACCTAGTCTACATATTGTGCACAAGCTTGACATGGGCAACAACATATGGTATCTTTTGAAGCGTTGTTTTAAATAATTTTCTGAAGGGCATTTGGGGAGAAAAAGAAAACAAAAAAAAGAGAGGGCGAGAGCATGTTTCCGACCGACATTAAATTCATTAGAAAAAGAGACGGACGCTTGGAGACTTTTGACCCCGAAAAGATAGAGGGAGCGGTGTTCGCGGCGGCGAAAGCTGTAGGAGGGGAAGATAAGGAAAAGTCGAGGGAAATAACCCGCCAGGCTGTTTCTTTTCTGGAGGTCCTTTATAAAGGAGAGAGGGTTCCTACCGTAGAAAATGTTCAGGACCTTGTCGAGAAGATACTTATCGAGAACGGCCACGCGAAGACAGCCAAGTCGTATATACTGTACCGTGAACAGCATGCCAAGCTCAGGCAGACGAAAGCTCTTCTTTCAGATGCCGTTAACATGGTGGATAACTACATACAGCAGCGCGACTGGAGGGTTAAAGAGAACGCTAACATGGGGTATTCGCTTCAGGGGCTCAACAACTTCATATCTACGGCAGTATCCAACAAGTACTGGCTGGACCGTATATATTCAAGGGAAGTAGCCGAGAGGCATATGGAAGGAGATATTCATATACACGACTTGGGTTCGATAAGCGCGTATTGCTGCGGGTGGGACCTGAAGGATCTTCTTGCCAGGGGTTTCGGCGGAGCGTATGGAAAGGTGGAATCAAAACCGCCCAAACATTTCAGGGTTGCCCTCGGGCAGATAGTTAATTTTTTCTATACCCTCCAGGGCGAGGCCGCGGGAGCTCAGGCTTTTTCGAATTTTGACACACTTCTCGCTCCTTTTATTCAGTACGACGGCCTGACATATCCTCAGGTAAAACAGTACATGCAGGAATTCATATTCAACATAAACGTCCCCACGAGGGTAGGGTTTCAGACTCCCTTTACTAATATAACCATGGATATGGCGATACCTCCGTCTCTCGGGAACGAGGCGGTGGTGATCGGCGGCAAGGTAATGGACAGGACTTATAAGGAATTTCAGCACGAGGCGGATCTAATAAACAAGGCTTTTTGCGAGGTCATGATAGAAGGTGACGCTAAGGGCAGGATCTTTTCTTTTCCTATACCCACATACAATGTTACCAAAGATTTTGATTGGGATAACCCGGAACTTACGCCGCTTTGGGAAATGACGGCAAAATACGGCATCCCGTATTTTTCGAATTTTATAAACAGTGATATGAGCCCCGATGATGCCAGGAGCATGTGCTGCAGGCTGCGGTTGGACAATCGGGAACTTCGCAAAAGGGGGGGAGGGCTTTTCGGGGCTAATCCTCTTACGGGATCGATAGGCGTTGTGACGCTGAACATTCCGAGGCTTGCCTATATGTCGGGCACGCGAGAAGAGTTTTACAGGGGGCTTGACGAGCTTTTAAGGATATCTAAAGAATCCCTAGAAGTTAAAAGAAAAGTCTTAGAGGACCTCACCGACCAGGGCTTGTATCCTTATTCCCGCCATTATCTGGCGGATATCAAAAAGAGAAGGGGGACTTTCTGGTCAAATCATTTCTCCACCATAGGCCTTGTCGGGGTGAACGAAGGGTGTATAAACCTTATAAAGGAAGATATAACTACTGAGAGGGGAACAAAATTCGCGGTTGAGCTATTGAATTATATACGGGAAAGAATGGTAGAGTTTCAGGAAGAGACCGGGAACATGTATAATCTTGAGGCTACTCCGGCGGAAGGGACAACTTATCGCCTGGCCAAGATGGACAGGGAAAAATTTCCCGGGATATTCACCCAGGGAGGGAAAGAGCCGTATTACACCAATTCCTCCAATCTTCCGGTGAAATTTACGGAGGATCTTTTTGGGGCGCTTGACCACCAGGATAAGATGCAGACGCTGTATACGGGCGGCACGGTATTCCATATTTTTCTCGGGGAAAGAATAGACGATGTCCAGACATGTAAAGCGCTGGTGAGGAAGATAGCCGAGAGCTACAGGATACCTTATTACACCATAACGCCGTCTTTTACCATATGCTCGGAGCATGGATATATTCCGGGAGAGCATTTTTGTTGTCCTCACGAAAGTCATGCTGAGGAACAGGAAATTATAACGGGGGGGGAAGTTCAATGAAAACGGGAAAATGTGAAGTAGAAGTATTCTCAAGGGTAACGGGTTTTTTCAGGCCGGTACAGTCGTGGAACAAAGGAAAAGCGGAAGAATTCAAAGACAGGAAAAAGTTTAAAACGGAGGAGACTGCCTCGGGATGCGGCGATGATAGTTGCGGGATTACAAAAGTTATCTCTGGTTGATTTTCCCGGAAGGCTTGCTGCAGTTGTTTTTTTGCAAGGGTGTAATTTTAAGTGCGGGTATTGTCAGAACCCCGGTCTTATAAGAAAAAGCGATGTCTCCGGCCTCAGGGAACAAGAGGTGATGGCATATCTGGAAAGGCGCAAAGATAAAATAGGCGCCGTGGTGATAACGGGCGGAGAGCCCACTATACAAAGCGGACTCGAAGATTTTATAAGAAGGATATCCTCTGAGGGCTTTGATGTTAAGCTTGATACCAACGGGTCGAATCCGTCAGCCCTCGCTAAGCTCCTTTCATCCGGCGTTTTAGAATATGTAGCGCTGGACATTAAGACATCTTTCAGTAAATACGGACTTGTGTCGCCAGGAGCCGATCCGGCTAAAAAAGTGGCGGAGAGCATCGATCTCTGCCTTAATTCAAAAATACAGTATGAATTCAGGACCACCTGTGTTCCGGGGATCGTGGACAGAGACGATCTTCACGATATAGGCAGGGCGGTCAGGGGGGCAAAGAAATATTGTCTGCAAAAATTCCGGAGTGGAGTGACATATGATCCGGCCTTTTCCGAGATAAAACCTTTTGGCCGGAAGGAAGCGGAAGAGTTCGCGGATATTCTTTCCGGGCATGTCGATGAAGTCGAGCTGAGAGGGTTCTGACGCCCCGTAGCTCAGATGGATAGACAATGAGCACCGATGAGCCAAGCGAAGAGATCGCCCGGGCAGTATTGCCGGGAAGGCGAATCGATGTGCGAATTGATCCCGAGATCACGCCCTCTAAGCGTTATCGAGGGGAGTACCGGAACAAGTTATGACGGAGAGAAGAGTCTGTGTCCCCGTAGCTCAGATGGATAGAGTACCGGCCTCCGAAGCCGGTTGCGGCAGTTCGAGTCTGCCCGGGGACGCCATCATTTTTTGATGCTCATCTCGCGTGTCATTGACCGCGGCGGAACGATAAAAGATCCGGCAGCCGCGGCAGGCAACGCCCTGAAACCCTTATGAATACTAAACGGTGTTGACAACGCCGGCGCTTTTTAGTATACTCACCCTATGTGAAACACTACAAACCTTTAAAGGAGGTGTTCATGAACAAAGCAGAATTCATCAGCGCGATTTACAAGAACGGAGGGTATTCCACGAAGGTGGAGGCCGCAAAAGCTTATGACGCTTGGGTGTCAGCTCTTAGCCTGAGACTGTCAAAGGGAAATTCGAAAGACAGAGTCATACGTCTTCCTGAACTGGGAACATTCCAGATGAAGACAAGAAAGGCCAGGGTAGGGAGAAATCCTCAGACGGGCAAAGCTATAAAGATACCGGCCAAGAAGGTAGTGACCTTCAGAGGCGGACAGCAGCTTTCAAGCAGTCTGTGATCCGGTTTGTTTTTTAAAGAACACAACCCCCGCTTTAGCAGTATGCGGGGGTTGTGTTTTTTTCTTTCCGGTGATACAATCATAGCGCTATGAAAGACCTGTTGACCAAACTTTATCTCAAAGCCAAGACCGCCACCGGGAATGTGAGTTTTTCGGCCGATGAGGTCGCGCAATTTCTTGGCGGCAGAGTGATAGGTAACGGCAAACTCCGGATCACGGGCATGGAGCACAGGGATTTCGCTTCGGAGGGAGACGTCACCTTTGCGCTTACAGAGGAAGACCTGGACAAGATATCCTCAAGCTCCGCTTCATGTGTTCTTACTACCATAGAAAGAGAAAAATATCCCAAGACGGCCATACTGGTAGGAGATATCAAAAAAGCTCTTACAATAATGTACAATGCCATGTTAGAGGTAATGCCTCCCCAAAAAGGAACGGTCCATGCGTCATCCGTTGTGGCTGAGTCAGCGAAACTCGGTAGAGATGTTTCGGTAGGCCCCAACGCGGTAATAGATGATCGCGCGGTTGTCGGCGACAATACCTCCATAGGGGCGAATTGTTATGTCGGGAAAGATGCCGTTATAGGATGTTCCTGCCGGATATCTCCGAATGTTACCATTTACAGCCGGACGAAGATCGGAGACAAGGTCATAATACACGCGGGTACAGTGCTGGGAGCCGACGGTTTTGGATATGTTCCGAAAGGAGAGAAAATATACAAGGTGCCGCAGATGGGCAGGGTCATTATAGCGGACGGAGTTGAGGTAGGAGCCAATAGTTGCATCGACAGAGGAACTTTTACTTCCACCGAGATAGGGCCCGGGACGAAAATAGATAATCTTGTGCAGATAGCCCATAATGTGAAGCTGGGGAAAAATGTTCTGATAGCTTCCCAAACGGGCATAGCCGGAAGCACCGTAGTGGGAGATAATGTGATGATGGGCGGACAGGTGGGAGTATCTGACCATGCGGTCATAGGGAATAACGTGAAGCTTGCCGCCAAATCGGGGATATCCGGAAAGGTGAATGAGGGCAAGGTCATGTTCGGTTATCCGGCCAGGGACGCTGCCGAGACAAAACACATGTACGGGCTTATGACGGTACTTTTGAAATATAGGAGGGAGCTCAAGTCTTTTTTACGGAAAATGCCTCCCCTGCGCGATAAAGACACGGAAAAAGACCGGGAAGGGTGATCTGCGAATGATAGTGCTTACCGGCGGGGCCGGATTTATAGGAAGCTGTTTTCTCTGGAAGCTCAATAAGGAAGGCATAGACGACGTTCTGGTCGTAGATCAGCTTGACCTTACGGAAAAATGGCGGAATCTGACCGGGAAAAAGTTCAGGGATTATCTGCAGAAAGACGATTTTTTGAGCTTGGTAGAACTTGATAAACTCCCGAAACCGTCGCATGTTGTGCACATGGGCGCCGAGAGTTCGACAATGCTCGCGGACGCCGGACTTTATATAAGGAACAACTACGAATATTCCAAGACGCTCGCGGGGTGGGCGGCACGTAATGGCGCCAAGTTCATATACGCTTCGTCTGCCGCGACTTACGGCAGCGGGGAGAACGGCTACTCCGATGACGAAGACAAGATGGAAAAGCTGGTGCCTCTTAACATGTACGGCTACTCTAAACATCTTTTTGATATGTGGGCTTTGCGCAGCGGTTTGTTGGGAGATATAACGGGAATAAAGTTTTTTAATGTTTTCGGGCCTAACGAATATCACAAAGGCGATATGCGCAGCCTGGTTTGTAAGGCCTTTCCCTCCGTAAAGAAGGAAGGGCGGATAAAACTCTTTAAGTCCTATCTTAAGGAGTACGACGATGGCGGGCAAAGGCGTGACTTTATCTATGTGAAAGATGCCGTGGAGGCGATGTTTTTTTTGTTTACGGAATCCGGAATATCCGGCATTTTCAACGTGGGGACGGGCCTTGCCCGCAGCTGGAATGATCTTGCGGCGGCTCTTTTTTCGGCAATGGGGATCAAAAAAGAAATAGAGTATGTGGAAATGCCTTCCGCGATACGAGAGAAGTACCAGTATTTCACCCAGGCAGATGTGCGAAAATTGCGATCGGCCGGATATTCCAGGACTTTTATGTCGCTCGAAGAGTCTATCCGGGATTATGCCGGGTACCTTGAAACAAATTCTTTTCTGTGATCATTTTTCAGGCAATAACGATGTTTAATTACGCGGCCCATCTGGCGAGGTGAAAGACTTGACGTTCAGATGCTCATGCTAAATGTTCAAAGCCCTTTGTCTTCGGGCAGTAGAGGGATATACGATTTCTCCCGCTATTCTTGGAGTGATACAAGGCGCCGTCAGCGGTGGATATCAGCCGCTCGGGCATGTAGCCGTCTTGGCAGTCATAGCACGAAATGCCTATGCTTACGGTAATGTGGGCTTCAGAAAGTTTTTGCGAGAGAGACATCGTTTCAAGGCCGGTTTTTATGCGTAAGGCGACGTCAAAAGACTTGTCAGTAAGCGCTTTGATGCGTCCGGCGAAGGAGACAGCTGACTTTTCGCCTGATTCCAGAAGGAGTATCGCGAATTCTTCTCCGCCGTAGCGGGCGACTATGTCCGAAGAACGGACATTCGCCATTATTACGTCGGAAACTACTTTAAGAACTCTGTCGCCTTCGAGATGTCCGTAGGTATCGTTGAACTTCTTAAAATGATCTACATCACACATTATCAGGGATAACGGGCTTTTGTAACGTTTTGACCTGGCGACTTCCCTCTCCAGGCGGTGTTTGAAATATTTCTGCGTGTACAATCCGGTAAGCCCGTCGTGGATAGCAAGGTACTCGGCGCGTGTTTTTTCTTCCGATATTTTAGAACTGTATTCTTTGTAGACCAAAAGGGCCGTGAGTAGAAAAAGGATGGTGCCGAAAAAGAACCGTGTTATAGCGATAACATGATCGTACTCCTCCAGGCCCTTTTTGTATTCTTTATTGATGTCGTAAACAAGAAGAGTTCCTATATCTTCGGCATCCTGGCGGACGGGATAAATGTATTCCGCGCTGAGAATATCGGTTTCTTTTATTGAGCGCAGGACGCTCCGCATTTCTCCGGAATCTTCTTTATACACGAAATTTACACTTAAAAAAGGCAAAGAATCATACCTCTCGACAAATTCCCGGATGGCGCGGGGAGATATATCAGAGACTTCCGCTTTGAAGCTTTTGTAGATCGAACCGGCCAGTCTTTCAGCCCGTTCCAGGTTGTATGATGTGGGCTTTTCAATGAAATATTTATGCATTATCGAGCTCTGGGTGGAGATGAGAAAGTTGAACATCAGCCAGCTCAATACGGCCAGCAGGAAGATGTAAGCCACAAATCTTGTTTTTAAGAAAGATATTTTCACGAAAGACCTGCTTTTTGGACGATGCCGAAAAGGCCCCGGTAAGGGCCTAAACACTGAATTTGATCACGATGATGTCGCCGTCCTGAACGATATATTCTTTTCCTTCAAGGCGGAACTTTCCCGCATTTTTAACCTCTCGTTCACTGCCGAATGTTTTCAGGTCATTAAATGAAAACACCTCGGCCCTTATGAACCCTCTCTCAAGGTCGGAGTGTATCTTGCCGGCGGCGGTCAGGGCCGAGCTGTCTTTTTTGATCGTCCATGCGTGAACTTCTTTTTCTCCGGCGGTGAAAAAGGAGATGAGGCCCAGCGTGGAATATGCCGCTCTTATCAATGAGTTAAGAGAAAGTTCTTGTATGCCCAGATCTTCAAGAAAGGTGAGCCGGTCATTTTCATCCAGGGTTTGTATCTGCATTTCGGTATCCGCGGAAAGAGCCATGGAATTTTCCATTTTTTTCAGTAAGCCGGAGGTTTCCGGGGAATTTATATTCTCGTCGGAAACGTTGAGGAGCGTAAGTGAAGGTTTAAGGGTCAGGAACTGGAAAGATCTTATGGCCTTTTCTTCGTTCTCAGAAAGCCCAAGGGAAGAAAGGGGTTCTTCTTTTTCGAGATGAAGCAGGATCTTTTCGAGTATGTCCAGTTCGGTTTTTTCTTCATCAGGAGACAGGCCCTTTGACGAGGATTTTCTCAGGCGTTCGACGCGCTTTTCGGCGATGGAAAGGTCGTTTACGATAAGACCGGTCGTTATGTAGCCGAGGTCGCGCAGAGGGTCGATGCTGCCATTGGGGTGGGGAACATTAGGGTTTTCGAAAGCCCTGACAACGAATATGAGAGCATCGGTTTCACGCGCGGCGGCCACTATCTTGGGGTCGGAACTATCGTCTATTCCTCCGGGGATATCCACGAATTCAATATCGGCGTGGACTGTCTTTTTCGGAGAGTATGCTTTTACCAGCCAGTCGATCCTTTCGTCGGGAACTTTGACCACAGCTATATTGGTGTCGGATTTCCCGTAGGTTCCGACGGCCTTGCGCGCTCCGGTAAGCGCGTTAAGGACAGTTGTTTTTCCAGAATGGTTTAGTCCGATTATTCCGAGTTTCATATGTGTACTTGTCTCCTTCCGATCTGAGGGTCGATACCTGAAGCGAAAACATCATACCATGTAAAACCGTTTATAGCAATTTCTGAGATAAACCCGCCTTCGAGAGAGAGTTTTCCTCATCAAAAAGCCCTCAGCGGTACAGGTGTCTGGCGGCGCTGCCGCGGTGATGGGGCCTGGCCGCTGACTAGCGCCTGACCACTGACTTGCCCCCCCGGGAGTCCTCTTCGATCTTTCCCCGGGGGAATTTTCTCACGCCTTTCATTCGTCCATTTTTAGAGCTTGCGAAACTCGTTCTCCTCTGCCGTATCATTTTGTTTTATCCGGCTTCGGAGAACTCGAACATTCGCAAGTGTTGTAATTATCTACAAATGAACGAATAAAATCTTAAAATTCCCAACGGGGCCCCTTGACCAAAGAGGTCTCCCGGGTTTGTGCCCCGGGACCCGGCCGCGGTGATGGGGCCTGGCGATGGGGTCTGGCGATGGGGTCTGGCCACTGACTTGTGACAAACACCGGCTCAGGGGCCTGACCACTAACTTGCGCTGATTCTTGACTAGCGCCTGACCACTGACTTGCCCCCCGGGAGTCCTCTTCGATCTTTCCCCGGGGGAATTTTCTCACGCCTTTCATTCG
>CAYMBK010000250.1:0-3728 GCA_964388645.1 uncultured Planctomycetia bacterium
TGATCACTCCAAAAGGGACAGAGGAAGGAAAGCTTTGTGCCAGGAGGCATCGTCTGTCTGAAAGGTTATTGGCCGATGTTTTTCAGGTGAAAGGTGCTACTGTCCATGAAGCGGGGTGTAAACTTGAACATGTTCTCAAAAAGGGCCTTGAAGACAAGATATGCACCTTGCTCGGACATCCCAGGAGCTGTCCTCATGGAAGCCCGATACCGCCCGGTAAATGCTGCGGCAGGGGGGAGAAAGAACTTAAAAGTATAATACTGCCTCTTTCTGAAATGAAAAAAGGCCAAAAGGGAAAGATAGCTTACTTGCAGACCAGCGACAGGCCAATGCTGAGGAAAATAATGGCGATGGGAGCTCTTCCGGGATCAGCTGTGCGGCTTATAGAAAGGTTTCCGTCATATGTTTTCCAGGTGGGAGAAAGCCAGTTCGCCGTTGACAAGAATGCCGCCTCGCAGATCCAGGTATGGATCTAGCCGTCAGCCGTGACAGGCGGGATATTGCGGAGACATTTAGTTCGCCCGGCAAAAAGTATGAGCATAAATTCCTTTCCGGGGTATCGTTCCCATGCTAGAATGCCGGATATGAAGTCCGGGCGGAACACATATCTGTTTTTTTTAGCGGCTATAGTGATATTAGGGCTGTTTTTAAGATTGCACGGCCTTGGGAGTGAGAGTCTGTGGCTGGATGAAGGTACATCGGTAAGACTGGCCCGGGAGCCTTTTCAGGAGATATTAAACGAGCCGGCTGTTTACTTGTCGCACCCCCCCCTATATTTTGTGCTTTTGAAACAATGGCTTCGGGTGAGCGGTGATTCCGAAGCTGCTGTAAGGTTGCCTTCGGCGATCTTTGGAGTACTTTCTCTGATAGTATTTTTCGGGGTCTCCGCTCAACTTTTCGGGAAAAAAACCGGCCTTATAGCCGTTTTCTTTCTTTGCATGTCGGCGTATCACGTGCACTATTCCCAGGAAGCCAGGGGGTACGCTCTAGCGGTGTTTTTCTCTCTTTGTGCCATGTATTTTTTCGTAAAACTTTTAAAAGACCCCAAGCCGAAGTTCTTTGCGGGTAATGCGGCGGCATTGCTTTTGTTGCTATATACAAGTTACTCGGGGCTGCTGATGGTCCTGGTCCAGAACGTTTATGTCGCCTTCGCGCGCATATGCCTCCGGAAAAATACGCCGATCAAGCTTTTTCCCTGGATGGTATCGCAGTTTCTCGTCGCTGGTGTTTTTGCCCTGTGGGTTTTGTTTGTGGCGAAGAACATGCCGGAGATGGGAGGCGCGGATCTTGCCTCACGGGTAAATATTCCCGATCCGTTTTTGCTTATTCCGTTGCTGGAATATGCTTTTTCGGGAATGTTTCTTGCCATATTGTCGCTTTTGATCTTGTACGCGTGTATTCCAAGGCCTCCGGGAGCCGTTACGCGCGGTGAGACCTTCTCCGGAGCTTTATATTTGTCGGAATTATGGCTTTTGCTTCCTGTTGTTCTGGTGTTTGTGATAGCGAGCTTAAGAATAACGTTCTATGTATCCCGATATGCTATCGTCGCGTTGCCTGCGTTCTGTTTGCTTGCGGCAAGAGGAGCGGCGAGAATATCCGGAAACGTTCTGAAGGCGGCAGCATTGTGTCTGGTCGCGATCTTTTTGATCTTAAACCTGAAAGAATACTACGGGCATGTGAATAAGACGTCTTGGAGGGAGATAGCAGGTATTATTGACTCCAAGGCCAGCCCGGGAGACCTGGTGCTGTTCAATCCCGGCTATTTCCAAAAGGAGATATTCGATCATTATTCCAAGAGGGAAGATCTTGTTAAGGCCCCTTTCCCCAAAAGAAGCGAAGGTCTTCCGGTGACCCTGGAAGACAAGCTCGACTATGTGCAGAATAAAGATCTGCCGGAGTTGCTTCCCCTGGTTGTTAAACACGGCAGGGTCTGGCTTATACAGGCGCATGTAGCGGACCAAAAAAATATACTTTTTCGCAATTTGTCCAGGTTCTACAGGCTATCTTTCGCGAAGGAATTCAGGAAGACCTACTTTACCTATCCCCGAAATACCATATCCGGCGCTCGGGTACACCTTTTTCAAAAACACTGATGCTGCCCTGGGTGTTTGATTGCGATATTGGTGGTTTTCTGACGCTTGAGGCATGTAGGGAGGGGCAGCAGGAACCCGATATCTACATTTTTTTAAACTAACCTTGACTTGCGATCCCATTCCATGTAAACTATATTTAGTGAGAGAAACAAAAAGTTTTTTACAACGTTAGTTAAAACTTTTAAAAAGTAATTGGAGGCGGAGGTGGAAAATGAGTAAACTAAAATTCCGCATTAGGAAGTATGTTGTTTTTGTTGTTTGTTGTTTTTTACTACTGGGTTTATATGATTGCGTATATGCATCTGACGCGCAGGAACAAGCCGAGGAAATAGCTAAAACCAATTTTGCCTACTTTGCCGGCACAGTAGGTGGGAATATTAACATTGTTGAGTCTCGCGCTCCTGGGGTGGGATTTTTTGAGGTCGATGTAAGTTATTCGGCAGGGCCTAAAATTTACACGGCCACATACATTTTTCGCGAGGTTTTTACAGGAGGGAGTAATGAGTTATTATTCAGGTCAGCAGAGAAAGAATGTCACGACGACGGCACTCTCATACAAGAGGAGAGCGAGGGGCATGGTTTTGACTTTTTGGGTGTGCATAGGGATGCTTTTATAGTAGAGAGAGATTGGAACAAGTCCAATCCCGAACAGCAGGTCTTCGAGAAAGTAAGTGAGAAACGTTTTTATGACAACGGTATTTTGGGATGGACTTCCGTTACTGAGAAAGAGTTTGAGGCAGGAGAACAGATAAGCGAAACTGTAACACAGAACGTATGGTCTCGGAGCAATAAACGTTTGCCGCTAGGGGATAGCAACATCGTAAGCAGTACATGCCGTAACGTCGATCTCCGAAAAAGAGTGCTGAATGTTATAGGGAACATGTCCGGCAATATACCTCCGGGAGGCATGGAAGATTATATTGCCGCCGGAGAAGAACTGAATCTGGCTATAGAGTTCTCCTCATATGAGATCGTCGGTGAGATAAGTTTTGTAGTTTGGCAGTTTCCGGCCATTACGAGCTATGCCGGGGAAATTTTATACGATATGGAGACAGAAGAACTTTTTTTTAGTTGGTGGGACGTAAAAAACCCGCAGTCTGTAGTTACCGGAACGGAAATACCTATAGGGGCGAGCACTCATGTCAGCTATTTCATTGCATCGTCATGGGATCTGAGTTGTGTTCCAGGTATAAATCCTCCGGTGGACACATACTCTATATATAACCCGTATTCGGAGATAGTTATAAAAGAGTATCTGGATGAGAATTTCGACGGGTTGGGCAACGGGAGGCTTGTTGGCATGACAATGGCCGATGGATCCTATGAAAAATTCAAGGATTACTACGAGGGAACATCGGTGTATCGGACAAAAGAAGAGTACGATAGAACAGGAAACCTTGTGAAAACAACAAATTTTGATGAAAGCGGCATGATGATCCGTGAGGTTAGGGCTGATGGAAGCGTCAGGGAATACGACCTGTCGGGCACTTTGCGTCGTTTGATGGCTCCTGACGGCGCTGTTTTTCATTACGAGGCGAACGGAGACATAGCGGAAGTGGCTTATCCTCTGGAAATTATTAATTTCATGCCGTCACAGGGCTCCCCTGGAGAGATATTTCAATATGTCTACGCGGA
>CAYMBK010000251.1:0-3634 GCA_964388645.1 uncultured Planctomycetia bacterium
CTTGCGATGGGGTCTGGCCGCTGACTCGCTAAGGGGTCTGGCCGCTAACTCGCTACAAACAGCGCGCCGGGGCCTGACCCCTGACTTTCGCAATTCCCGCGGAGAGCCCTCTTCGCTCTTTCCCAATGGAATTTCTTAACGTTTTCCGTCTGCCGTTTTTAGCCCTTGCGGAACTCACCCTCCTCGGACTATCGTCCTCGTAGGGTTCGAACAGCCGCAAGTATTGAAGTTGTCATAAAAACAGCATCCGGAAAACTAACAATTCTAAACGGGAACCCTTTGATCGAAGAGAACTCTCCGCTGTCAACTCCGAGGGGTCAGACCTCAAATGTGACACTTTTCCGCCCGAGCGGCGATGGAGTCCGGCCGCTGACTTGCGACCGGCAACCGTCCGCCGACTTGAACAGCGCCCGTCTTTGCGAGGGCGAAGCAATCTCCTGAACACATCTCAATGCTCAGGATCAACATGTGTAGAACTTCTACTTTGCGGACATAAGTATCAGGGGGTTCTATGGGTTTTCCAGAGTTTAGTTATCCGGAGCTTATCTTTGACCGACGCCTCTCTGAAATGAACGCCTATAAGGAAATATTTCCCAGCGGGTTCTTTTACCTGTTTGACCCATTTGATGGTGCCATGGGCTTTTAAGAGGTTCAGGTCTGATCTTTCGGGGAAAAGCATTTTGAGCTGTATTTTAGAATCTTCGGGAAGGGGCCGTGAAGACGTTACCCTTTTTCCGGTTTTAGGTTTTATCTCGCGCGTGCCGCCGTCCCGTGCCGCATCCAGTTTCAATCCCAGGCTTTTACCGTTTTCATCCACGGCTACAATGTTTATGCCGAAATCCCGTGCGGCCGATCTTTTCGCGTAAGCATCGAGTTTTTTCATAATTATTCCAATATGTGTTTGAGGGTGTTGAATATCTCTTCCAGAGAAAATGGTTTTGATATGAAACCTTCTATTTTTAGGCCCCTGAGGTGTATATCGGCGATATCTCCGGGGTTAGCCGTTACGATTATTATGGGCACGTTGCTGACCTTCCTTATTATGTTCAGGACTTCCTGGCCGTTTATGTCGGGCAGTCCCAGGTCAAGAAAGACTACGTCGGGAGATATTTCGTTGAAATATTCCAGCCCCATTTGTCCGTTAAAAGTGATGAATACCCGGTAGTTGTGCGGGGCGAGATATGAATAAAGCAATTCGCACATATCCTTTTCGTCATCGATTATCAATATCTTGTAACTGCGTGGCTCTTTTGTTTTGTCACCTCCGGGAACTTGTTTCTCCAGGACGTTTTTACTTTTTTGCAATGTCCGGACATTTTCGATTATCCGTTCTACGTCTATCGTGTTAAGGCCGTCTATTTCCTTGCCGTCTATGTAAACGGAATTTCTGGTTATTTCTATTTTTCTGTTCCCTTTGGATATGAGCCGGTTCACTGTTATGTTGAGGGCCCTTGCCAGGCGCGTGATCTCGTCAAGTTTGGGCGTTCTTTTACCTGTTTCCCACATGCCGACTGTTGACTGGGCTATGCCCAGTCTCCAGGCGAGATCCTGCTGGGAGAGTTTAAGGTCTTTGCGTATTTTCTTCAAACTTTCAGAGAATTCCATAACACTAGTATAGCTCAAAACACGAAGAAAATCAACACAAAAAGTGATATTTACCACTTGACATGATATCACATTAAGTGATACAATCTCTTGCAAGGGGGCTGTAAAAAAATATAAAGCTGGAGGGTGTATCATGAAAGTCCTGATAAGAAATGATGGCAGTCAAGAGGGCAATTCTGTGGTGGTCGTCAGCGAACCGGAAAAAGAAAAAATAATGATGCGGTTTTTGATCGGCAGGAACTATAACGGAGCAATAAAATATCTTCTCAATTGCGCCGGCACGGCGGAAATAGCGAGCACGGGGAAAAGCGCTGTTAAAGGCCCCGTGGATCTTGTTATTACCCCGAAGTCCGTTCATTGGGATCTTGTATCAAAATAAAGAAACGGAGGGCAGTATGAGAAAAAGCATTAATGTCGGGAAAAACGACGAGAGCATGCCGGAGAAAGTGTTTGTGGCGGTTCTTTCCATACTATTGTTCATTGGCTCCGCGGCGGTCTATGTGCGCGAGTCACGTCCTCTTGCCGCTATAACCGTGGAAAGAGGGGAGCTCAAAGAGCAGTTCTCGCTGGCTGAAGTGGAAGAGAGGCTTAAGGCCGCCCGCAGAGTTTGTATAAACGAGGCGACAGCCGAAGAAATGACCGCGATACCCGGCATAGGCCCGGCCATATCCGAACGCATTTTCGAATATCGCGAAAAAAACGGCAGGTTCATGACGGTAGAGTCTTTGTGCGAGGTTAAGGGGATAGGCCCTGCCAAACTGGAGAAGATGCGAGAATATGTCAGTTTAGAGTGATCCATCTTTAAGCTCGGATCGTGCCATCGCAAGATCCGTTCGAAGGCCGGATGCCGGGATCCGCGGGATCTGAAAAGGATGCCGACGTGAACTCAATGATCTGTCCGGTTAGAGCGGCGACCAAACATGGAACGGTAGAATAAGTGAAATTTTCGCGGTAACTTAGCTGAATTTTGACGAACTCTGAAAAAAACTTAACGTGAATTTCGGGGTAAAAACGGATATTTGAGATGCAAAGGTTTTTTATTCGCCCGCTGTTTCTGCCGGCGGTTTTTTTTATGGCCGGGATATTGATCTCGGGTCTGTTGGTTAAGGATCCTTGCCCGGCGTATGCCGCTTCATTTGTAGCCGTACTGTCGATCTTTCTGGTTTTATCGCTGGCCTTTATAAGATTTACGGGTTTTTTCCGGGCCTTCATGTTGCTCTTTTTCCTTTTTCTGGGAATGTTCAGATACGCGGCCGTTACGGGGCCGGCATGCCGGGATGTGAGTTTCTTTCTAGGCGAAAGTCCGGTGAAGGGTGTTGTTTACGGTATCGTTTCATCAGATCCCGAGAGGTTTTTTTCCAATTCCCGCGACAGTTTACACTTTGATCTCGAACTAAAAAGGATGATCACAGGCGCGGAGGAAAAGAATGTATCCGGAAAGGTCAAAGCGGTGATATATGGGCCAAAAGCGAAAGAGCCGCGTTTCGCTGACAGGGTAGTTATGTCTGGAACTCTTTCACTTCCGCCGAGAGCGATGAATCCCTTTGCTCGTGATATCAGGGCCATGTACCACAGGACGGGCACCAGAGCCCGCTTTTATTCCTCTGAAAGAGATATTTTCGGCATACTCGGCGGCAGCGGATCCCCGCTCGCGCGAAGTGTAAAGTTCTTATCGGTGTTAAGAAAGAAGTCCCTTATCAAGCTGAAAAAAGCCCTTTCGGGACCGGGCCTTGCCATGGCCGAGGCGATGACCCTGGGTATTCGTTCGGGAATGGATGCCCGGACGGGGGATATCCTTAAAAACACCGGTACAATGCACATGCTTGCTGTCAGCGGGCTTCACGTGGGGCTGGTAGCTGTCATTTTGCTTGGTTTTTTCAGGATAGCCGGTTTGCCAAACAGCTGGAGCCGACTCCTGGCGGGCGCGGGAATGTTGACTTTTGCCGTGTTCGCGGGCGCAAGAGCCTCTTCCTTGCGCGCGGCCATAATGGGAGGGCTGTTGCTGATGAGTTCGTCTTTAGGACGGAAG
>CAYMBK010000252.1:0-5109 GCA_964388645.1 uncultured Planctomycetia bacterium
CCTGCTTCACTGTTGTGTTACTGCGACGATCTTTCCCGGAGGGGCAATGACGCCGGCAATAAACATAAATGATCTCAGGTTTTCTTATGGTTCGAAAAAAGGCCGCGTAGAGGCCTTGAGGGGAATAAATCTACAAGTGCCCGCGGGAGAGGTTTTCGGGTTTATAGGGCCTAACGGGGCCGGTAAAACCACTACCATAAAACACCTTTTGGGGATCATTCCGTCCAAAGAACAGCATGTAACTATCTTCGGCGCTTCGCCGTCGTCTCCATTCTCAAGAAAACGTTTGGGGTATATGCCTGAAAATTCCCGCTATTACGGGTTTCTCACGCCTATGGAACTTCTCAGGATGTACGGTGATATCTGCTTTGTGGAAAGAAACATAATAACACGACGGGCTCGTTATCTGCTTGATATGGTAGGCCTTTCCGGGCATGCCGATAAGAGGCTGTCTACTTTTTCTAAAGGTATGATGCAAAAAGTGAGCTTTGCCCAGGCGCTTATAAACGACCCCGATCTGTTGATACTTGACGAACCTACTGGAGGGCTGGACCCTCTCGCGCGGAAAAATATGCGCCATGTCATATCCGATCTAAAAGAACAGGGGAAAACCGTTTTTTTCTCTTCACACGAACTTTCCGAGGTTGAGCTTGTCGCCGACAAGATCGGCGTGATAGACCGCGGGATCATAGCGGCGGCAGGCCCGGTAAAGGATCTCATGGGAAGCAAGGGGGCCGAGCAAACATTGGAAAACTATTTTTTGCAACTTTTAGGGGATGACCGTTGAGGCAGATATCAGCAATATCTCTTGTCATGTTAAAAGAGCTTCTGAGGAAGAAGGATTTTTACGTACTTTTTTTTCTCATGGGTGTTTTTCTGTTTTTTTTCGCGGCGCAGGATTTTTTTGGTGTCACGGGTATTTCGCGTTACGTTATTGACCTCGGGTATTCGATGGCGATATTCTTTTCGGTACTGATAGCCGTCGTTACCGCGGCGAGGCAGCTTCCTTCGGAGGTCTCATCCGGGACTATATACCCGCTTATGTCTAAACCAATAAGCCGCCAGATGATCATAACTGCTGAATTTTTCGGGAGTTTTACCGCATCAGCGGCTTGTTTTACCATGTTCTACGTGGTTTTTATGTATTTTTACCTCGCGAGCGGAGTGAGCGGGTCGTATATGCTGGCGATCCAGGGATATGTGCTGGGGATATTTCTCATGGCCATGGTCGTTTCGTTAGCCACGTTCTTCGCTAATTTTTTAACCCTGTCCGCCAATATTACTTTCACGATTATTGTTTACGCGGCGATCCTGAACTTTTCTTCCTATATGCGGAATGCTTACATTTTTTCAACCGGGCCTATGTCTTTTATTAACGGAATAACATACTACCTTCTGCCGCATTTCGAGTTTTATGATATCAGGACCAGGATCGTCCATGCATGGGACGCTTTGCCGGCTACTTTGCTGGCGGCAATAGCGGTCTATACATTCTGTTATTGCTGCGCGCTTTTAACGCTCTCGGGTATTATGTTCAGAAGGAGAGGCTTTTGAGATACAAAAGACCGGCCATTTTTCTGCTTTCATCTTTTATCGTGTTACTGATGGCGGTAGAAATTGACGCTTTTTATTCCGCTGAAGGGGATTTTGAACAGAGCGGGATGCCCGTGGTCATGAAGATCCTCGGGGAAAGCCGAAACATAGCCTCTAATCTAGCGTTCCTGCAGGCGGATGTTTATTACCACAGGGGAATAGAACATCCGGATGACGAGCATGAAGACTGCATGTCGCCGGAGGCAGGAGAGGAGAAGCATATCCACAAAGGCCCGGAGAGAACCCTTGCGCACCTGGGCGTAAGCCAGGTTTTTTCTAAAGACCCTCTTTTATGGATATCAAGTGAGCTGAACGTGGATTCACATACGCATATCGGCTCAGACGATATAAAAGAAATAGTACCGTGGCTGTACTTCGCCCATAAGCTTGACCCTCATAATGTTGAGGTTTATACAATAACGGCCTATTATCTCGCGAACAGGCTTGGGAAAACCTCGGAAGCTGTTAGTTTTCTAAAAAGAGGGATGGTTCTGAATCCCGATTCCTGGGAACTTTGCGCGGAGATGGGGCTTTTGATGTACAAAAACGTAAAAGACAGCGTGTCTGCCATAAGGTTTCTGCGCCGGGCAAACGCGCTTTTAGATCAATCACCTCATGACAGGTATGACCGACGAAGGGTGCTGACGCCTTTGGCGAACGCGTATCTCGAAGCCGGAGATCGGGGAAAAGCTCTCGATGTGTTTATGCGCATTGAAGATCTTGCTCCGGAAAGCGTTTCGGTGAAACAAAAAATAAACGAATTAAAAAACACCCTTTCCATCGAAAAAAAATAAGAAGTATGACGCTGATGGGAACATGCCCGCCACAGGGAGTCCCGAGTCCGCTGTTTCGCCGGAAGAGTTTCCGCGGCAGCATATCTTTTGAACCTGGATATTACGGCAGCGGGGTCCGCCCGGAAAGTCAGCTTTTTAAATATGGGGTATTTGAATATGTGCCGGGGCCGTGATGCGCCGGTGATGTTCGAACACAAAGAGGAAAGATGATAAGAACGGTTATTTGGCTGGCGGGACTGGTGATAATATTCGTCGTTGGCGTGAGGTATATGGAGAGGAAAAGCCTTTTTTTCCCCATGAAACAGATGTCAAGCTCTCCGGCGGATGTAGGGCTCGCTTATGAAGAGGTCTATTTAAATACTCAAGATAATAAAAAGATACACGGATGGTTTATTCCCGTAGAAAAGAAGGGAGATACTATTTTGTTCAGCTGCGGCAACGCCGGAAACATAAGCCACAGGCTGGATAAGATATCAATAATGAACGAGATGGGTTTCAATGTATTCATTTTCGGCTACCGCGGCTACGGAAAAAGCGAAGGGTCTCCTTCGGAGCAAGGCCTTTACAGGGATATTGAGGCGGCCTATGAGCATCTCGTCAGAGGCAGAGCGATATCACCCGAAGAAATAATACTTTACGGTGAATCAATAGGAGGCGGCGTAGCAATAGAGCTCGCAACCCGCACTCCGGTAAAGGCGCTTATAACCGAAGAGGCTTTTACCTCGGTCAAGGACATGGCGAGTTTGGCTTTCCCGCTTATACCGCATTTTGTTTTTTCGAGCAAATTTGACAATCTGGAGAAGGTAGGCCGAATAGAATGCCCGAAGCTCATAATTCACAGCATAGACGATGAGATAGTGCCTTTTTCCCAGGGGCAGAGTCTCTTTGAAGCTGCGCGCGAACCCAAGGAATTTCTTGGGATAAGGGGAGGGCATAATACGGCTTTTCGGGATTCCATGAGAGACTACAAAGAGGGTATCATTTCTTTTGTAGAGGCATCGAAAAGTTGAGAAAAAACCATCCGGGGCACAGCCGCCCATAGCCGTCCGAGCCGTTATTAAGGTTTTCTTGATCTCAAGATACCGGGATCATAAACTTAGCTGGAGAGGCCAGCGCTTCGAAGGAATCCACAAGAGGGCGTTCTTCTTGCTAAAAGAAGATTACGGTTATATAATGTCCAGAGATCGAAATTTATTCCAGACATGCACAGTCAGGTGTTTTAATGGTTTACTCGGATATACATGAAAAAGTCAGCAACATTCTCAGGGAACTTCCCAAAGAGGTCGTACTTGCCGCCGCCGTTAAAGCAAGAACGCCTGAGGAAATAAAGGCCGCGATAGAGGCTGGCATTAACATTGTGGGAGAGAATTATGTGCAGGAAGCCCTTGCTGTAAGCCCTTACATCCCGCGTTCTGTGAAAATGCACTTTATAGGACATCTGCAAAAGAATAAAGTAAAGAAAGCGGTGGAGATATTTGATGTAATAGAGACTGTGGATTCGGTTGAAATAGCCCGGGAAATTGACAAAAGAAGCCGCGATATTTCCAAGATCATGCCTGTAATGATAGAGATAAACAGCGGTAAGGAGAAAAATAAATACGGCATTTTTCCGGAGAAAGCGGAAGGTCTTATAAGAGAGATAGCGGGGTTTTTCAATATTCGCGTAACAGGGCTGATGACGATGGGCTCTTTTAGCGCGGACGGTGAAACATCGCGGTTATTGTTCAGGGAAACCAAGCAGCTGTTCGATCACATCGTTTCGGCATCGATTCCCGGAGTGGAATTAAAATGGCTTTCAATGGGTATGTCCGATTCGTACCGGACTGCTGTGCAGGAAGGATCTAATTTGGTGAGGGTCGGGACCGGGATATTCGGAGAGAGAAAAAAATAAACAGGGCGAGGGCGTAATATGTACGCAAAAGTGATCTTTGATAACAAAGCGAAAAGGGGCCTCGGATCGGGCTGGGGGTTTTCATGCCTTCTTGACGGGAAAATACTTTTTGACACGGGCCCGGAAGCCGGAATGCTGACGGGGAATATGGATCGGTTGATGGTCGATGCCGGTAAAATATGTTCCGTGGTCATTTCACACGATCATTGGGACCATACTGGGGGGCTTTGGGAAATATTACGCCTTAACAAAGGGGTGAAAGTGTATGCCTGCAGGCCTTTCAGCCAGGAATTTAAAAATGGGGTAAAAGAGTTGGGCGGAAAACTTTGCTTTGCTGATGATCCCGTCGAGATATCGAAAAATATTTTTGTGACGGGATGTCTGGAGTGTGAATATAAAGGAGAACTTCTGTCAGAACAGGCGCTCGTGATCAAAGGACAGAAAGGGGTGTCGGTAGTTACAGGCTGCGCTCATCCCGGAATATTAAGGATGGTTGCGGAGGTGAAGGAAAGCATGGGAGTCAGGAAGATTTACATGGTTTTCGGAGGGTTTCATCTTGAAAAAACAGATCGAGAGGGCATCAACAGTGTAATAGACGGGCTGAAAAAAATGGGAGTTTCAAAGGTGGGCCCCTCTCATTGTTCCGGTGATAAGGCAAGAAGGGTCTTCAAGGGGAAATTCCACGAGAATTATATTCCCGTAAAAGCGGGCCATATAATACAGCTTTAACGGAGAGCCGTCCGGAAAGGGGAAGAAATGAGAGATATAGTTATAGTTGGTGGCGGTCCGGCAGGTTTGACGGCAGGGATGTACGCGTCAAGGGCCAGAATG
>CAYMBK010000253.1:0-12952 GCA_964388645.1 uncultured Planctomycetia bacterium
TGATACCAGGAGGATCCTTGTGCCCGGGACAGAGAGAAGGGGGGACTTTATCCTGTCCATCCCCGCCGTAAGGCATCTGCGTAAGGTGTGCCCCGACGCTTACATAGCCTTTATGGTGGCTTCAGAGAACAGGGAACTGGTCATGAACGAGAGCGATATAGATGAAGTTATCGCTTACGATAAGAAGATATCTCATAAAGGTTTTTTTGCCAATCTTAAGTTTGTCTGGCAGATCAAAAAAAAGAAATTCGATATAGCGATCGCTCTGCATCCTGCCACCAGGACACATTTGATACTTTTCGCCGCCGGCATTCCCGTCAGGATAGGATATGACAGGAAGTGGGGGCGTCTTCTTACCAAAAGGCTTCCCCACGAAAAGCAGCTGGGAGAAAAACACGAAGTGGACTATAACCTGGAAGTTATTTCGAAAGCCGGGTTCAACATCTCGGATGCTTGCAGGGTCCCCAGGGTAATACCTGACGGAAAGGCCGTGGAATATGTCGAGAGCCTCCTCAGTCAACTCGGTATAACGGGCAATATAGTGGCTATACACCCGGGAGCGAGCTGCAGTTCAAAGATGTGGCCTCTTGAGCGTTTTGCCGAGGCGGGAGATGCCCTGGCTGAAAGATATTCCGCCGAAATAGTAGTAGTGGGAGACGGCTCTTGCGCCGGGAAGGCGGAAAGATTATCTTGTCTAATGAAGAAAAAACCTGCAGATCTTACGGGAAAGCTTAGCCTCTCCCAACTTGCGGCCCTTTTCTCAAAATGCATTTTCGCGGTATCTAACGATTCGGGCCCGGCGCACGCGGCTGCCGCGGCAGGTATTCCCGTGATCGTTATTTTCGGCCGTAATGACCCCGGTCTTTCCCCGGCAAGATGGGCCCCGGTAACAGACCTGAAACGTGTTCTTCACTGTCCTCCCGAATGCCCTGATTGTTCCGCCCATAACTGCAAAATAGGTTTTCTGTGCCTTCGGAATGTAACTGTCGGGAACGTTGTCCATGCCGCTGAGAATCTGATGGCCCGCAGGGACCGCTAGACGGGTCTTGTCAACTCCGAGGGGGTCAGACCTCAAAGTTGACACTTTTCTGCCGCGCGCGTGATAATGGCGAGATGCCGGCGCCGGTCCCGCGGAGAGTCCTCTTCGATCTTTCCCCGTGGAATTTTTTAACGTTTTCCGTCTGCCGTTTTTAGACCTTGCGAAACTCACCCGTCCTCGGACTATCGTCCTCGGAGGGTTCGAACATCCGCAAATGTTGAAATTGTCATAAAAACAGCATCCGGAAAACTAAAATTCCAAATGGGTCTTCGACCGAAGAGAACTCTCCGCTGTCAACAAGAGGGGGGCAGACCTCAAAGTTGACACTTTTCTGCCGCGCGCGTGATAATGGCGAGATGCCGGCGCTGGTCCCGCGGCCAGACCCTCTCGTTGCGGCAAGTCAGCGGCCAGACCCCCTTCTCGCATGGCCGCCAAGAAAATTTACGTTATCGTCAACCTAATGTTCTTGCCCAGTTCAGGCAAAGATACTATAATATGGGCTGTGAAAAGAGGCCGTACAGGAGATCTTATCCGGTCGCGGCGGCAGACGAACCATAAACCTAAGGAGATATCATGGCAGACAACATGGAAGTCAATGTAAGCGATGAAAATTTCAAATCAGAAGTTCTTGACGCGGATATTCCCGTACTTGTCGATTTTTGGGCACAATGGTGCGGGCCGTGCAGGATGCTCGCTCCCGTAATAGAGGAGATCGCGCGTGAATACGCGGGCAAGCTGAAAGTATGCAAGGTCAACGTGGAAGAGGCCCCGAAAACAGCCTCTGAATACGGCGTTATGAACATTCCCACCATTATGCTTCTTAAAGGCGGAAAGGTAGTGGAAAAGGCAGTGGGAGCCTTACCTAAAAATGATATAACGGCGAAGATAACCGCTCATATATAAGAGAGCGGATACGCGGGAGTGACAGTTGAAAGAATATAATTTTAGAGATCTTGAGCGCATAGTGAAGGGTTTCTCCGGAAAAAGGCTTCTGGTCCTTGGAGATCTCCTGCTTGATCAGTTCATATGGGGAGAGGTTTCGCGTATATCTCCTGAAGCTCCTGTTCCGGTAGTTTGGGTTAAGAACGAGGATTATATGCCGGGCGGGGCGTGTAATGTCGCGAGCAACCTCTCAAAACTCGGGGCCCATGTTTCTCTAGTGGGGATCGTAGGCGATGACAACAACGGCCGAATATTGAAAGGTCTGATGTCGGAAAAAAATGTCGAGGTGGAGGGCGTGGTTGTCGATAAGAGCCGTCCTACTATACTCAAGACAAGGGTCATAGCCCATCACCAGCAGGTCGTGAGGATAGACAGGGAAGACACCCGGGATTTTCCAGCCGACGATATGAAGCGGATCAAGCTGTATTTGCGGGAGAATATCGACAGCTTCGACGGGGTGATAATAGAGGACTACGGTAAAGGCGTTATAACGGCGGATCTTCTTAAGACAGTTATTCCTCTGGCGAAACATCATGGGAAAATAGTGGCGGTTGACCCCAAGGAAAACCATTTTTCGTATTACAAAGGGGCTAATGTCATAACGCCGAACCACCACGAAGCGTCAAAAGCGGTCGGATTCCCTCTAACCGATGAGGCTTCCATGATAAAAGCCGGCAACAAATTAATAAGAAAGTTAGCTCTCGACGTAGTATTGCTTACTCTCGGGGAAAGGGGTATGATAGTGTTGCAGAAGGGGACTGCCGCTGAAAGTATCCCGACAATAGCACAGGAAGTTTTCGACGTTTCCGGAGCGGGCGATACCGTTATAGCCGTTTATACTCTTTCCATGGTAAGCGGAGGAAGTCCCATAGTGGCCGCGCATATAGCTAACTGCGCCGCGGGCATAGTTGTCGGCAAGGTAGGCACGGCCACGGTAGAAAGAGAGGAGCTTGTGGAGAAACTGAAAAGGGAAACTTCCCGGAGGAGAGCCTGAGCATGAAGATAGTAGCTGTTATTCCGGCAAGGTGGCAATCCACCAGATTGAAAGAGAAGGTGCTGGCGGATATAGGCGGCAAGCCGATGCTGCAGCACGTGTGGGAAAGGGTCAAGAAAGCCCATGAGGTAGACGAAGTCATAGTGGCTTGCGATAAAGAGAAGGTCATGAAGGCCGCGGAAGCTTTCGGGGCGAAATGCATGTTCACCTCTCCGGAGCACTCTTCGGGCACGGACCGGCTTTCCGAAGTAGCCGGATCTGTCGAAGCCGATGTTTACATCAATGTGCAGGCAGACGAGCCGATGATCAATCCTTTGATGATAGACCAGCTGGCGCAGGTGTTTGAATATGAGAAAAACATACTTATGGCTACGCTGATAAAAAGAATAGACAAAAATGACGATATTGCCGATCCCAACGTGGTGAAAGTGGTGGTCGACCGCAAGGGATTCGCGCTCTATTTCTCAAGAAGCCCCATACCTTACATGCGAAGGGATGGGCTGAATACGGATGAAAGAGGTATTGTCGATGAAGGGCAGGTAACAGGTGGATATTATAAACATATCGGGCTTTATTCCTACACTAAGGATTTTCTGTTCACATATCGAAACCTCCCAAGATCGGTACTGGAAATGGATGAAAAATTGGAACAACTCAGGGTCCTTGAGCACGGATACAAAATAAAGACCATAGAGACCCGGTACGATGTGATAGGCGTAGATACGCAGGAAGATCTGGACAAGGTCCGGAAGATCTTTGATGAAGAAAAAGAGGGAACGAACAATGGCGATGCTGGCGGGAAAAAATAAGACGGTCAAAATAGGCGATATTGAGCTGGGATCCGGGAAGATGATAGTTCTTTTCGCCGGGCCTTGCGTTATAGAGTCCGCTGAAAGCGTTTTAGAGAACGCCAAAGCGGTCAAGAAGATAGCCTCTGAGGCGGGAATGCCTTTTGTTTTTAAAGCCAGTTTTGATAAAGCCAACAGGAGCTCGGCGAGGTCTTTCCGCGGCCCGGGGATAAAGGAAGGGCTTAAGATACTTGAAGATGTCAAGAGAGAGGCCGGGGTAATGGTAATAAGCGACATACATTCCATAGAGCAGGTGGATCCGGCATCAAGGGTGCTGGATGTTATCCAGATCCCGGCTTTTCTGTGCAGGCAGACCGACCTTCTGCTTGAAGCCGCCGGTACGGGTAAACCGGTGAATGTTAAGAAAGGCCAGTTCATGTCGCCTGAAGAGATGAAGAACGTGGTAGATAAAATAGAGTCTGCCGGATGCGAGAATGTGATCCTTACCGAAAGAGGTACAAGTTTCGGGTATAACACCCTTATAAACGATTTCAGGGGGATGGTCAAGATGGCGGAGACGGGTTACCCGGTAGTGTATGACGCCACGCATTCGGTTCAGATGCCCGGCGGAATGGGCGCTTCAAGCGGCGGCGAATCGAGGTTCGTAAGGCCGCTGTCAATGGCCGCCGCCGCGGTGGGATGCGACGGATTGTTCATAGAGGTCCATGTTGATCCTTCGCAAGCTAAGAGCGACGGCCCTAATATGGTGAAGATGAGCGAATTGGGAGATCTGCTTTCCGGAGTGAAGAAAATAGAAAAGGCGGTACGAATATGAGCGTGTCCACCGCGAGAAAGGTCTTGATGAACGAAAGCCGAGCTGTCGCGAAACTTGCCGGTAAGGTCGGCCCGGGTTTCAGCAAAGTGGTCCGGCTGTTGGCCGCGTCAAAGGGCAGAGTAATAGTCACGGGCATGGGTAAACCCGGATTTATAGCCCAAAAAGTTTCGGCTACTATGGCTTCAACAGGGACTCCCTCGTTGTATCTTCATCCCGCGGAGGCGCTGCACGGTGATCTGGGGCGGATCACCCGCCAGGACGTGATAGTCGCGTTTTCCAACAGCGGGGAAACGGAAGAAGTCGTACGCCTGATACCTATCGTAAAAAAGATAGGCGCGAAACTCGTGTCTGTTACCGGGAACAAAAGATCGACGCTGGCTTTGAACAGTGATTTTGTGCTGGACAGTTCGGTCGACAGTGAGGCCTGCCCTATGGGCCTGGCTCCGACAACTTCTACTACCGCTATGCTGGCTCTGGGAGACGCGCTTTCAATAGCTCTTCTTGAGAAAAAGAATTTCAAACCCAAGGATTTCGCCATGTACCATCCCGGAGGCAGCCTGGGCAAAAGGCTTATACTGAAAGTGGAGGATATAATGCGGCCCCGATCGAAAACGCCGGTGGTGAAAGGGGACATCAAGGTCAAAGATGTCCTCATTAAGATAACCAGGATGAGGGCGGGTTCGGCAAGCGTGGTGGATGGACGCGGGAAATTAATAGGTATTTTTACAGACGGTGACCTCAGGCGGCATTTTGAAAAAGGCGAGGATATCCTAAAGCACAAAGTGCGCGATGTTATGACATGTTCCCCGGTGACCATTTCCAAAGATAAGTTGGCCGCCGAGGCGTTCGATATGCTCCGGAAAAAAAAGATCGACGAACTTCCGGTGGTAGACGGTAAGATGCGGCCTCTCGGTATCCTGGATGTGCAGGATATACTCGAAGCGGGTCTGGTTTAAAATAACGAGTGAAGGGGCGCGGTGGATTGTCATAAGTATACCGGAGACATTCTGGACAGGGCTAAAAAAGTAAAGGTTCTTCTTCTTGATGTAGACGGGGTGATGACAGACGGCCGTATAATTTACGGTATTTCCGGAGAGGAGATCAAGAATTTCGACGTCAATGACGGGCTCGGCATAATACTTGTCAAAAGAGCCGGCATCAAGTGCGCGATACTTACGGCAAAAGGATCACGGATCGTTTCCAAGAGGGCTAAAGAGTTAAAGATAGACAAGGTTTATCAGAACTTCCACTACAAGATCAGGGCTTTGGGCCCGATATGCAAGGTGTTCAGGGTAAAAGAAGAGGAGATATGTTTTATAGGCGACGATGTTATAGACGTTCCCATACTTAAAAGGGTGGGGTTTGCCGTCTGCCCGCCTAACGCTATGGAAGAAGTAAGGGGCTTTGCCCATCTTATTACCGGCAGATCCGGAGGCAGAGGCGCGGTGCGTGAAGTATGTGACCTTCTGATAAGGGCCCAGGGAAAATGGGAGGAAGCGGTAGGC
The DNA here is from genome assembly GCA_964388645.1 of uncultured Planctomycetia bacterium. Lineage (GTDB taxonomy): Bacteria > Omnitrophota > Gorgyraeia > Tantalellales > Tantalellaceae > SLID01. Next base: position 6,104 of record CAYMBK010000253.1, read on the forward strand.
CGGTATTTCGAGGACTGAGTTTCGAGAGGCAAAGTTTTCCGCGCGCCATCGGCCGTTCACGGCCCGGGGAGAAAAATATGTATACGGTAAGTGTGGAATCAAGGTTTTCGAGCGCGCATAATCTTCGGGGATACAAGGGCAAATGCGAGGAATTGCACGGCCATAACTGGCGGGTCAGGGTTTCTGTCAGGTCTGCCAGTTTAGATGAACTCGGTATGGTCTGTGATTTCAGTATCCTGAAAAAATTGCTGAACGGCGCGATCGAGGCCCTTGATCATAAATATCTTAACGACGAGGGGCCTTTTAAAACGGAGAACCCAACCTCCGAAAATATAGCCAGATATATATTCGAAGAGATGTGCCGCAGCGGACTTGGTATAGATGTGGAGAAAGTGACGGTTTGGGAAACCGACACTTCAAGCGCGTCTTATTCGAGGTAGGGGAAGCTTCCGGATAAAAGGAAGTTGTCCTTCGGGGTTTTCACGGCGCGCTCCCCGGGCAGAGATGGAACACGTTGCCCCGGAGGCGACGTAACAAAGACCGGGAGAAAAAAGTGAAAAAAGCCGTAGTACTTCTTTCAGGCGGAATGGATTCGGCGCTAACACTATACAAAGCCAGGCAGGACAACGAGTGTTTCGCGCTGACCTTTTCTTACGGACAGAAAGCCGGCAAAGAGGTGAGTTCAGCCAGGCGTGTGGCAGAGATAGCCGGATGCGAGTGTACGGTTTTAGATATTTCCATGCCATGGATGGGGAGCTCTCTTCTGGATATGAATGCCGATATCCCTGAATATTCCGCGAGTGCCGGAGAGAATATTCCGGATACATATGTGCCGGCCAGGAACATATTGTTCCTCAGTTATGCGGTTTCATATGCCGAAGCCATAGCGGCGAGCTCCGTTTTTATCGGCGCGCATCAGTTGGATTTTTCGAATTATCCCGATTGCAGGGAGGTTTTTTTTGACAGCTACCGGAAAATGTTGATCACCGGAACGAGGACGGGTTCGGAAAACCGAGCGATAGATATAGTTACCCCTATAATAAATATGACCAAACGCAGGATAGTGGAAGAAGGATTAAAGCTTGAAGTGCCGTTTGAAGAGACCTGGTCTTGTTACGCTGGCGGAGAGATGCCTTGCGGCAAGTGTGAGTCCTGTACATTCCGCGCGAAGGCTTTCGAAGAAGCCGGGGTGGTTGATCCTTTTTATGAAAAGCATGGCGGAAGTCCCGGAGGGCAAAAGGCCGGAGACTGAGACGCGCAGGCGCAGGTAAATATATGCAGGCGAAAATATCAGAGATATTCTTATCGTACCAGGGGGAAGGCACTTTTATGGGCTCGCGCCAGGTCTTTGTACGTTTTTACGGGTGCAACCTCAGCTGCGCTTATTGCGACACAGTTCAGGAAAGCTATCGGTCCTTTACAAAAGAGGCGCTTCTGGGCAAGATACTTGATTTTGGCAGCGATTACAACGAGCTCGCGCTGACCGGCGGAGAGCCTCTTCTCCACGCCGATTTTATAAGGGATTTCATCCTGCTTTTCAGGAAGAGCTTCCGGAAAAAAATTTATCTGGAAACTAATGGTACTCTTCCGGATGAAATGGCCAAGGTCAAAGACCTGGTGGATATAGTTTCCATGGATATGAAGCTCCCTTCATCTACCGGCATGAAAACAGATTTTTGGGGGCCTCATGCGGAATTTCTTTCCCATTGCCGCGGCAAGGAGATACTGGTAAAAGCGGTAATAACGGATGAAACAACGATAGAGGACATAAAACAGATGGCCGGGGTACTTAAGGCCCATGGCCAGGGCATTCAGGTGGTTTTCCAGAGCCTTACTGAAGGGCCGGGAACATTGAAAGCCCCGGATGCGGAGATGCTTTTCTTTTTTAAGGAGTACCTCAGAAAAGAAACCTCTATCACTCCGGTCATGCTGGGGCAGATGCACAAGCACATGGGGATACGGTAGTATGAATGGCCATACAAAGAAAGGCGGGCAAGTGAAGAGAAAAAATTATGATCTGTTACAGGAAAATGTCAGGTCTATGACACTGCCTGAGATAGGGTCGTGGGCAAATAAGTATAGCGATAAGAATTACAAGATAAGTTTTGATACGGATGAGTTTACGTGTGTGTGCCCGAAGACCGGACTTCCGGATTTTGCCAGAATAGAGGTGGAATATTTTCCGGACGGTCTTTGCATAGAGCTTAAGTCTTTCAAGGAATACCTTATGGCCTACCGGGATGTGGGGATATTCCATGAACATGTTATTAACCGTATGCTTGAGGATCTTGCCGGAGCGTGTTCTCCCCGCATGATGAAAATAAAGGGAGTTTTCAGGACGCGTGGAGGCATAACCACAACGGTAGAGGCCGAATATAAGGCGGGGCAGAAACGTGGCAGGAAGGCGGGACCGGATAATTAATGAAGATAAAGACCCGGCGGTATTATGTATATTTCTGTTTGAGGGCTGTTCTCTGCCTGGCACGGATAATTCCTTTGCGGGTTCTTCTGGTATTGTCGGCCGCGGCCGGTAAAGCCGCCTACGGGTTTCTCGGAAAGTACAGAGATATAGCCGTTTCCAACCTTGACAGGGTCTTTCCCGGAGAACATCACGGGAATGTTAAAATAGCCGAAGATGTTTTTATAAACTTTGTTAAGAACGGGGCTGAATGGGGCAAGCTGCTTTCCATGTCGCCGGAGGATGTCAGAAAGATCATCCCGGAAGTCAGGGGAAGAGAACATCTTGACGAAGTGCTTTCGCGCGGGAAGGGCGCCCTTGTAATGGGGTTTCATTTCGGTAACTGGGAACTTCTCGGGATAGGCTTGAGAGTTCTAGGGTACCCGGGAGCGCTTGTGGCCAGAAGGATATATTTTGACAGGTACGACGCGCTGATAACCGGGATGAGAGCAAGGTACGACGCTAAGGTCATATACCGGGACGAATCTCCTAAGAAAATGCTTGCGGAGCTGAAAAAGGGGAATGTCCTGGGGATCGTCCCCGACCAGGACGTAGACAGTATAGACGGTGTTTTCGTTGATTTTTTAGGGGCGCCGGCTTACACGCCTACCGCGCCCGTGAAACTTGCTTCGGTCGCGGGCACGGCCATAGTTCCGGTATTCGTGATTAGAGGCGCCAAAGACAGACATACATTGGCGATAGAAAAACCCATATACGTGCCTGAAAAGATCAAAGATAAGAACGAGATAAAAAGGTACACGCAAAAGTGGAGCGACGTTTTGGAGCTTTATGTCAGAAAATATCCGCAGCAGTGGGTATGGGTGCATAAAAGATGGAAGACAGCTCCTACGGAACATCGTGAGAACGGGGAGTAAGGGAGACTTGTGATGGTAAGGAAAAGCGTTAAATTGGCAGCTGTTCTGGTTGTTTCAGCCACGGCAGCTTCTTATTTTTGCCTGTCCGGCGTGTCGAAAAAGACACCCCCGGCCGCGGTGAATACGGCTGTTCCTCCGGAGATGGAACAGAATGTCACGGCTTTTTCAATAGAAGGCAGAAGCCCCAGGGGAGCCAGCCAATGGGTCCTTAACGGTGACTCGGCTAAAATAGTGGAAGACGATATATACTTGGATAATATCAAGGCTGTTGTCCGTGGCGAAGGATCCGTTATTAACCTTTCTTCGGACACCGGCATATACAAGAGAAAGGACGGCGAGGTTGAATTGTCGGGGAACGTAAGGGTTTATTCCGGCGAAGATTTTACGCTGGTCACTCAGAGCGCCAGGTGGTCTCATGAAGACCGGGAAATATACACCGAGGATTATGTTGACATAAGCCGGCAGGGGATGAAAGCCGTGGGCAAAGGCGGCAGCGCTAACTCAGACGAGAAGTGGGCGCGCCTCAACGGCGATGTTAGGGTATCCATAGATCCCGATACCAAGATAAGGTCTGACGGCTTTTTGGAAGTAAGGTACGAGGACAATGTCGCGGTGTTCCGGGACAACGTTATAGTGGAGGATAAGGAAGGGCGATTAGCGGCCGATACACTGACAGTGGAATTTGACCCCGAAACTAAAAAACTTTCCAGGGTCACCGCCGAAGGCAATGTTAAGGTCAAAAAGGGGAATACATATACTTTGAGCGAGAAAGCGATATACACAGAAGGAACAAAAAGCGCCCAGCTTTTGGGCAGGCCCAGGGTTATAATAGATCCCGGGGAGATAGAAAATTTTGAGAAAATGGTTATATGACCGGATCGGGCAAACATCCGTGTAAGGGAAAAGAGAAGCTGAACAAGCCGGGGAGAAATAATGCATTTACTTGAGACGCAAGATCTTGTCAAGGAATACGGGGGAAGGACAGTAGTGCGAGGGGTGAGCATAAACGTGAAACGGGGAGAGGTTGTCGGGCTTCTCGGCCCCAATGGCGCGGGAAAAACTACCACGTTTTATATGGTCACGGGCATAATAAAGCCGGATAAAGGCAAAGTGATATTCGACCGCAAAGATATCACCACTATGCCGATACACCGTAGAGCGCGTTCGGGGATAGGATATTTGTCGCAGGAGCCGTCGGTCTTTCGTAAACTCACGGTTGAGGAGAACATAATGGCCGTGATGGAAACCCTTGGTTTCCCCAGACGAGAAAGAGCCAGGCAGCTGGATACCCTTTTAAATCAACTCAAAATAGCGCATTTAAGGAAAAATATGGCGTATACGCTATCCGGGGGAGAACGTAGAAGGCTCGAGATAACAAGGACTTTGGTCGCGAATCCTATGTTCATATTACTTGACGAACCGTTCAGCGGTATAGACCCGATAGCGGTTTATGACTGCCAGGAAGTTATCAGGGAACTGAAAGAAATGGGATTAGGCGTACTGCTTACCGATCACAATGTGAGGGAAACACTCACTATAACAGACAGGTCCTACATAATGTATGAAGGACAGATATTGATCTCCGGATCAAAAGACGATCTCATTAACGATTCCAAAGCCAGGGAAATATATCTGGGGGAAAGATTCAGCATGTAGGCGGATAAGCCTCCTTTGTGGCATTCAAAACTGGCAATGGAGAATATAAGTCAGATATAAACCCGGGGTTACCGGAGATATGCCGCGCGTAAAATCCGGGTTGAAAACCGTCGGGTGTATGTGGTATAGTGATATTCTTCCGGGGTCCAGACCCGCTAAAAAAGGAGAAAAGTAGATGGAAATAAGTATTACCGGGCGTAATCTTGAGCTTACACCTGAGCTTAAGAAATATGTAACAAAGAAATTGGGCAAAATAGAGAGGTTCTACAGCCGCATAGACAAATGTGATGTTGTTCTTGAGGTTGAGAAAATAAGGCATATAGCTGAAGTGGTAGTATATCTCAGGCGAACGAGGATAGTGGCGAAAGAAAGTTCCCGGGATATACATTCTTCCATAGACAGCGCTTCCGATATTATAATGAAGCAGCTCAGGCGTTTAAGAGGCAAAGTATTCTCGAAGAGAAGAAAGGCCGTTATGGACAGGTTCATGGGGCGGGGGGAATGACCGCTGGCATATTGACAAAACACAGGGAAAGTGAGACGAAATGAAGATCAAGATCAAAAAACTCCAGGGGACAGCCAGAGAGATAAATATCGAGATGCCTAAATCCACGGTTGACGAGGCGGTGGAAGAGATACTGGCGGAAATAAAAAAGACCGCTAAGATCCCCGGGTTCAGGCCGGGGAACGCTCCTCTGGACATAATAAGGAAAAAACATCAGGACGAGGCCGTAGAAGAGGCCAGGAACAGGCTTGTGGCAAGGGCTTATCAGGACGCGCTGGAGAAACATGAAATAGATCCCGCCGGTTATCCGGAGATATTTGATCTTAAGTTGAAGCCTTCCGGAGAATTATCTTTTAAAGCTAAAGTTGACGCTCAGCCGGAAGTTGACCTTAAGAAATACGATGGAATTAACGTGACCGGCAAAAAGGTGGATGTGAGCGAGGAAGAGCTCTCCGGGGCCATGGAAAAGATAAGAGGCATGTTTGCCGAATTCACGGATAAAGAAGGTGTTCTTGCTCCCGGGGATTTCGCCATAGCCGATGTGGAGTCTTTTTTCGGAGAAGAAGCTATCTCGAAAAAACGGGAGAACATGTGGATAGAGGTTTCCAAGGAAAATTCTCTTCTCGGGATAGGCGAGCAGCTCGAGGGCCTTGGGAAAGGCGGGATAAAGAACGTGGATGTGACTCTTCCCGAAAATTATCCCGATAAGAAATATGCCGGGAAGAAAGCCACATTCAAGATAGAGATAAAAGAAGTCAAGGAGAAGAAGCTGCCGGAAATGAACGATGAAATGGCTTTAAAAGCCGGCAAGGCGAATATGAGTGAGCTCCGCGATGAGGTCAAGGATCAGATAATGTCCAAAAAACAGGAGAACGAGAATATTTCCAGGAAAAACCAGATACTGACGGACCTTATTAAACGGCATCGTTTTGAGCTTCCCCAGACAATGGTCGCAAGGCAGTTCAAGGTACTTATGGAAAGAGCGGAGAATGAGCTTGTTTCAAAGGGGCTGGATGAAAAAGCGGTGAGCGAACATAAGGATAAACTGCAGGCCTCTCTATTAAAAGAGGCCGGCGACAAGGTCAGAGTGTATTTTATCCTGGATAAGGTATCCGAAAGAGAAGGCGTCAAGGTAACAGACGAGGAAATAGACGCGTGGATAATGGCCCTGGCGGGGTCATACAATAAGCCGTTCGAGGAGGTCAAAAAGTATTACACGGAACGTGATCTCTTGGGGGGGCTTTACGAACAGCTCAAGGAAGATAAAACACTGGACATCCTCTTAGAAAAGGCTACGGTAAGTTTCGCGTGAGCGCCGGGCGTTTCGAGAGTATGGTTTAAAAATCGGAGGAAGA
>CAYMBK010000254.1:0-9571 GCA_964388645.1 uncultured Planctomycetia bacterium
GGGGCATATAAAAGGGGGGGGCGGGGCTCGCCCCCGCGATAGTTTTTTTTTATCCCGGGCCCGCCATAAATGTTCTGGCCATTATCCTCACAGCGCGCGTTCTCGGATGGCAAATAGGGCTGGCGAGAGCGGTGGGGGCGGTGATATTCAGTATCATCATCGGTATTCTAATGCATGTGATATTCATCAAAGAAGAACGGTCTCGCCATGAGAACGGAGGCCTTCAATTTGGAGAGGTCAAACAAAACCGCCCGTTGTGGAAAGATATTGTGTATTTCTTTACTATGGTGGCGATACTGGTTTTCGCCAACTGGAGTAAACCTCTTGAAGGTGATCGTAGTTTGTGGGCGTCGATACATCAGTATAAATGGTGGATCACCGGATATCTTATGGTGAGCCTGGCTTTTATTATCTACAAATGGTTCAGGAAGGATGAGCTGAAAGAATGGGTCGCGGCGACATGGGGCTTTGCTTTACAAATTCTGCCTCTTCTTTTGGGAGGGGTTCTTATCTCTGGTTTTCTTTTAGGGAGAGTGGGGCATGAGGGGCTGATACCTTCCAGATTCGTAGCGATGCTTGTTGGCGGGAACTCTTTGTGGGCTAACTTCTTTGCCGCGATCATGGCGGCGTTGATGTATTTTGCCACTCTCACGGAGGTCCCGATACTGCAAGGGCTCATTGGTTCCGGTATGGGTAAGGGGCCTGCCCTGGCGCTTCTTTTGGCGGGGCCTGCCTTGAGCTTGCCGAGCATGCTGGTTATACGGAGTGTTATAGGCACTAAAAAGACCGCTGTGTACGCGGGCCTTGTTGTCGTTATGGCGACGATAAGCGGGATGATCTTTGGTGTTATTGCCGGGTAGAGGTTCGGGCTTTGTTTAAAGACGATAGCCATAGTGAAGTGTCACATGTCATTGTGCTGATACAAACGGAGGTGTTCCGAGTTATTGTGCTGGCTTTAAATGGATGTACTCGGGGTCATTGGGGGGAGCGAAGCGACCGAAGCGATCTCATGATTTCGCGGAGTTTTATAAGATCTTTTCTGGGAGGGAAGTTCGTGGCGCGATGTAGAAGTGTCACATGTCAAGGTCTGACCCCAAATTGAAGACGGAGGTGGGAAATGAAAATTGAGATATTAGGTGTAGGGTGTCCTAAGTGTAAACAGCTGGCCGCTAATACAGAGGCGGCGGTCAAGGAGCTGGATGTTGCCGCTGAGATCGGCAAGGTAACGGATATCGACAGGATAACGGAATATGGAGTGATGATGACGCCCGCGTTGGCGGTCGACGGAAGCATAGTCGCTTCGGGTAAAGTTTTAAGCAAGGATGAAATTAAGAAACTCATAAAAGAAGCGAAAATATAGGAGGAGGCCGTGAAAAGGTCATTGTTTTTTCTTGTTGTGGTATTCGCGGCCGTTAACTTGGCCTTTTCGGCTGTTGCCGATGAGGGCGGATCGCCGGATAAAGTTATAGCGTATTATTTTCACGGATCGTTCCGATGTTTTTCATGCACTACTATTGAGAAATACTCAAAAGAAGCCGTTGAGAGTTTTAATGACGCTATCGCTTCAGGTAGACTTGAGTTCAAAGAAGTCAACGTTGAGGCTCAAGGTAACCGGCATTTTATAGATGACTATCAGCTTTATTCCCAGGCCCTTGTTCTTTCGCTGGTAAAGGACGGCAAGGAGGTCAGATCAAAAAATCTTGATAAGATTTGGCAGCTTACTCGGAACAAGCAGAGGTTTATTGATTATGTGGCAGGCGAGGTGAGCGAGTTTGTTAAGGAGGCGGATTGATGGAGTTGTTGATCGCTTGTGCCTCGGCCTTGTGGCTGGGGATACTAACTTCCATAAGCCCTTGTCCGATGGCTACAAATATAGCGGCAGTTTCTTTTCTGTCTAAGAAAATAACACATCCGGCCCTGGTTTTTGTCTCAGGCATCGCGTATACGTTAGGCAGGATGGCGGCATATGCTATTCTCGGCTGGTTGATCATCAGTTCTCTTTTAAATGTGCCCCAGGTGGCTCAGTTCCTGCAAAAATATATGGGTAAGGCGCTCGGCCCCATTTTAATAGTAACCGGATTGTTCCTGCTGGAAGCACTCACGGTGAGGTTGCCCGGAATGGCGCTTTCCCAAAAACATCACAGTAGGCTTGCGGGGTCCGGTGCGCCGGGAGCATTTCTTCTGGGCTTGATCTTCGCGTTGGCTTTTTGCCCGGTTTCCGCGGCATTATTTTTCGGCAGCCTTATTCCGCTGGCCCTTAATAGCAAAGTGGGGACGCTGCTGCCCTTTGTTTATGGTGTCGGGACAGGGCTTCCCGTGTTTATATTCTCCATAGCAATAGCTTTGGGCGTAACTTCTGTAAGCCACTGGTTTCACAAGCTTACAAAACTCGAAAACTACACGCGTAAAATAACAGGGGTGGTGTTTATTCTGGTGGGGTTCTATTACGCCGGCGTCTACATAATGAAGATATTTTAAATGACAGCGGACCTTCATAAGGAGCTTTTATGGGCGTGAAGATCGAAAGGGATATGTCGGTTTTTGAGAGGTATTTAACTGTATGGGTTTTGGGATGTATTGGCGCCGGGATCTTGATAGGTAAGATAGCCCCGGGTATAGCCGGGGTTCTTGATGGAATGTCCATTTATGTTAAGGGATCGCCGGTCGTATCCATTCCCATAGCGGTCTGTCTATTTTTCATGATGTACCCTATCATGGTCAAGATAGATTTTGCCGAAGTCGTGAAAGCGGGCAAATCCCCAAAGCCTGTCGGCCTGACCCTGTTCGTCAATTGGGCTGTTAAACCATTTACGATGTACGCTATAGCGTTCTTGTTTTTGGGCGTTTTGTTCAAGGGGTTTATAGGGGCGGAAGCGGTAGACTTTGTTAAGCTTCCGCCTGGGGCGGACTGGGCGCTGGGGGCTGTCCACGGATCGGGAACTGTTGTGATGAGAGATGGCGTCAGGATGTTACAGGTGCCGCTATGGCGGAGTTATTTCGCGGGATGTATTCTGCTGGGTATCGCGCCTTGTACGGCCATGGTGCTGGTCTGGGGATATCTGTCTAAAGGTAATGACGGGCATACTCTTGTCATGGTGGCGATCAATTCTTTGACCATGCTTTTACTTTACGGGCTATTGGGAGGATTTCTTCTGGGAGTAGGGAAGATGCCGGTCCCGTGGGAGGCATTGCTTTTGTCTATCGCTATATATGTAGCTTTGCCGCTTCTCGCCGGTTATCTGTCCAGAAGATCGATAATAGAACATAAAGGCCTGGATTGGTTCAATAAGAGATTTTTACATATACTTTCGCCGGTCTCTATTATCGCTCTGCTTTTTACTTTACTGGTCCTTTTTTCACTTAAGGGGGAGGTTATACTTGCCAGGCCTTTGACCATTTTGTGGATCGCGGTCCCGCTTTTTATACAAACATGCCTGATCTTCGCTCTGACATACTGGTTGGCTAAAAAATTACGCTTACGCTACGAAGACGCGGCTCCCTCGGCGCTGGTAGGGGCTAGCAATCATTTTGAAGTGGCGATAGCTACGGCAACGATGCTTTTCGGGCTTTCATCAGGGGCGGCTCTTGCTACGGTTGTAGGTGTTTTGATAGAGGTTCCGGTAATGTTGATGTTGGTCAAAGTGTCTTTGAGGACACGGCACTGGTTTGACTCCGAAAGAAAACATGTTTGAGGATCTTTTGTGTTACGGAAAGGTTGGATTACGAGCTTGAAATGTCACATGTCAAGGTCTGACCCCAAATAAAGGAGAGGGAGATGGATAAGAAGAGAGTGCTATTTGTATGTGTCCATAATTCGGCGCGGAGCCAGATGGCGGAAGCTTTTCTCAAGCGTTATGGCGGGGATCGTTTCGAGGTTGAAAGCGCCGGGCTTGAGCCCGGGACATTGAACCCTGTTGTTGTTGACGCAATGAAAGAAGTTGGAATAGATATCTCTGGGAACAAGACCAAAAGTGCTTTTGACCTTTATAAGCAGGGGAAACTTTACGATCATGTGATAACGGTTTGTGACGAGTCACAATCGGGAAGCTGTCCGAATTTTCCCGGGGCAGGCCAAAGGTCACACTGGGGTTTTACGGATCCTTCCGGGTTCACGGGAACATATGAGGAAAAACTCGATAAGACCAGGGATGTCAGGGGGCAGATAGAAGATAAGATAAAGGGCTGGGTCGCGTGTCAGGAAGCTTGATGTTCCGGTTGTCGAGATAACGCGAGAATTTCCAGCTGTATTGTAGTATGTTTTTCGGGAAGGAACTGGGTTGGAGACCCAAATGTCACATGTCAAGGTCTGACCCCAAAGGGAGTTGTTTGTGGTGCGTTATAGAAATGTCACATGTCAAGGTCTGACCCCAAAGGGAGTTGCATGCCGGTTGTGCGGAGAGGGCGGGAAGCTCTCTTCTCTCGAGGGTGTGGATGAGCGGGATTATTATTTTTGTGAAAAATGTTATTTGATCAGCGTCGCCGAAGAACAGCTGCCGGGCGAACGGGAAGAAAAAGAAAGATATTTAACGCACAGGAACGGTATACAGTTCGAAGGGTATGTTAAGTTCCTTTTGCAGGCGGTCGATCCGGCGCTTCAGTTCATAAAAAAAGATACGGTAGGACTGGACTATGGCTGCGGTCCGTCACCTACGGTCTCGGAATTGATGGCTCGCAAAGGCTATGTTTGCGAGAACTATGATCCGTTTTTTGTTCCGCATGAACTTAAAGGAAAGTTTGGGTTTATTTTTTCAACGGAAGTTTTCGAGCATTTTTTTCGTCCCGGCGAAGAAATCGCCAGGATAGGGGGATTGCTGGATGAAGGAGGTATCCTGATCGTCATGACCGAAAGGTGGGAGAATATCGGTGAATTCTCAAAATGGTATTACGCCAGAGACAACTCGCATGTATGTTTTTATCATCCAAGAACGTTTGGATACATCTGCGAAGAATTTGGTTTTGAGAAATTATTTGATGACGGGAAGAGGGTTGTGATCTTAAGGAAGACAGGGGATCCGAAAAGTAATGACAACGCCGGATAATACCGCCGGAAAGGAGAAATGATGCCTTATATAAATCTGAAGCTTGTGGGGAAGCTGACAAAAAAACAAAAAAAGTCTATTGCCAGGGAATTTTCTGACACGCTTTTAAAAGTTGCCGGCAAGCCAAAAGAAAGCCTATATTTGGTCATAGATGAGATCGACGGAAAGAATTGGGCAAAAGGGGAGAATTTTTTCGGATAGATCATCCCGAAAATGCCCGGGGTCTGCCTTCCTGGTAGTGTAAGATATTATCGGCCCTTTCGCGTATTAGTGCGAGGAGGCCGCTTTAACTTATCATTCCAATGAATTAAGTATTGTATCCCCGGAATTAAAGAGTAAAATGTATGTATGGGTTTTTGATCTTAAAGTCATGGTGAGAGTCTTTAGATAAAAAAGAGGAGGGCTATGAAAAGGCACATAATGATATTGCTTGTTTCCAAGCGGAAAGAAGCGGCTGATAGGGTGCAGAAGACCCTTACAGGCTGGGGATGTCTTATAAAAACCCGTCTGGGCTTGCATGAAGGAGTGCTTGATGACTGCACCAACTCGGGGCTCATTATGCTGGAGCTTGTCGGAGATGTTAAAAAGCACAAGGAGCTTAAGAGAAAATTAGAGCTTCTTCCCGGTGTGAATGTAAAACTGGTAACAGTTTCTCTGTAAAGTTTTGTAACCCGCCACCTGGATCTGCCCACCGACTGGCAATGGGGTCTGACCGCGGATCGGCAATGGGTCTGACCGCGGATCGGCAATGGGGTCTGGCCGCTAACTTGTGACAAACAGCGGTGTAGGGGCCTGACCCCTGACTGGCTACCGCCGACTGTCGATAAGTTGAAAGTTAAGACTTGACCCCTTAGTTCCTCCTTTTTTTGTGAAAAATATCACAAAAAACACTTGCAATTATTTTTAGATATGGTAAAATCATCGCTCTTATGGGAAAAAAGGAGCATTAAGACGTGCTTGAGAGAACAATATTACGCATATGCGGGTACAAAAACGCGCTTTACCGCCTGAAGAAAATGGGGTTTGTGCGGGTATTTTCGGATAATATCGCTGACGCGGTAGGTGTGACACCGTCTCAGGTCCGCAAAGATTTTTCCATGTTCGCTATTTCCGGGAACAGAAGAGGAGGATACAAGGTAGACGAGCTTTTAGATAAGATATGCTCGATACTGGGGAAAGATACGGTGTCCAACGTAGTGGTCGTCGGCGCGGGCCACATAGGGCTTGCCCTTATGAATTACGGCGGATTTGAAAAAGAGAATATGACGATAAAAGCGGCTTTCGACATAGACCCCGCGAAATTTTCAGTTAGCCCTGAAATTCCCGTTCTGCCTCTTTCGGAATTATCGGATTTTGTGAGAAAAGAGAATATAAAGATCGGGATAATAGCCGTTCCCGATATCGCCGCCCAACATGTAGCTGACCTTATGATAGCGGCGGGGGTTAAAGGTATTTTGAATTTCGCCCCGATACTCCTAAGGGGCAGTGACGGCATTGTCGTAAAGAACGTGAATCTCGGACTTGAGCTTGAGAATATAAATTATTTCGTAAATGCCCGTGAAAAGGGCGCGGTTTTAGGTGAACGGACATGAGGAAGATCAGCTTTAAAGCATCTCTGGTGTTTAACTTTATGCTTGTCATACTTTTTTTGAGCGTTTCTATCGGCATTCTCGGGTTTAAGGTAATAAGAGAAGAGATACTGGATAAGGCGCAGCATCAGGTGGCCAATTACATAGGTTCCGCCAGGGTTCTCTATGAAAATATGGCGGCTTCGATGGGAAAAGAACTGAGTTTTCTTACAAAGCTTGATGACCTTGAGGGGATAAGAAAGAAAGCCGGGCTTGATTATCTGTACCTGGTGGAGAAAGAGGATTTTGGAAAACTGAAAAGTGAGATCGCCTTAAGAGCCGTGTCAGGGGAGGAGATCTCCGGGACCAGGATAATACTTGCCGATGAACTGGATGAAATGGGAAAGGGTTTTTCCGAGAAAGCCAGGATCGATATTTTTTATACTCCGAAGGCAAAAGATACCGCTGAAGGCGTTCTTGAGGACGCTATGGCTATTGAATACGCTCGCCCTGTGCTCGGGGAAACGCAAGAAGTGGAAAGGATACTTTACGGCGGGAAAATAATGAACGGCACCAATGACATAGTCGACACAATACGCGATCTTATTTTCGGGGAAGAGGAGTATCGCGGAAAACCCGTAGGGACGGTAACGATTTTTCAGCAAGGGGTACGCATATCCACAAATGTCATAAAGGACGACGGGCAGAGAGCTGTCGGGACAAGGGTTTCCGGTGAGGTTTATGACCATGTGTTGATAGGCGGAGCGAGGTGGACAGACAGGGCGTTCGTAGTTACAGATTGGTACATAACTTCGTACGAGCCGATAAGGAATATAGACGGAGAGAGGATCGGGATGCTTTACGTAGGTATACTGGAACAGCCGTTCTTTGATATGTCGAGAAAAGTGTCGGTTATGTTCTTTACGATAGTGGCGACGGCCGTGGCTCTGGCGATAGTTATATCGGTTTTCCTGGCAGGATCCATAGTCAGGCCTGTGAAACGCCTTGTGGAAGGCACCTCAAAGATAGCAGGCGGAGAACTCGGTTATCGTGTTAACGTGGAAACGCCGATAGGGGATATCGGATGGCTGAATGTATCTTTCAATGAAATGGCTGAAAGCCTGGAAGCCAGGAATAGAGACCTGGTTTTAGCTAAAGAAAAAAGGGAAGCTCTGAATAAGAGGTATATTGATCTTATAAGTTTTGTTTCGCATGAGCTAAAAGGCATATTGTCATCTACTATTCTCAACGCTTATTCGGTCAGGGACGGTTTTTTGGGCATGGTGAATTTTAAACAGCAAAAGGCCCTGGATTCCATAACCCGAAATCTTGACCATCTTGAAGCGACAGTTAAGAATTTTCTTAACTTAAGCCGTATTGAGAAAGGTGATATGGGCGTTAATAAAAAGACGCTGTTAGTGAAGGAAGAGGTTTTTGACATCGCGGTCGATACCTTCCAAAAGCAAATGCTTGAAAAGGAGATCGAGGTTAAGAACAACATACCCCCGGAGCTTTCAGCGGAGGCCGACAGAGATCTTATTCAGGTAGTGGCGAACAATCTTATAAGCAATGCCGTTAAGTACGGTTCTCGCGGAGGGAAAATAGAGATAAACGCGCAGGACGCGGGAGACAAGATACGGATATCCGTGTATAACGACGGCCGGGTTTTGAGAGAAGAGGAAAGAAACGCGCTTTTCCAAAGGTTCTCACGTCTTGACGCTCCCGAAACAAAGAACGCGAAAGGAACAGGTCTTGGGCTTTTTATTTCCAGGGAAATAGTGGAGAAGCACGGCGGAACGATGTCGGTGGAGCCGGGCAAGGCAGGCAACACTTTCATATTTGAGATATGTAAAGGAGGATAGTAATGCTTACACCTTTGGATATGATAAAAAAGAAGAGAGCGGAGGCTCTCAGCAGGATAGTCGGCAAAGGGTATTTGTCCACAAAAAGGGTTTATGTGGGAATGGCTACCTGCGAGATAGCGGCGGGGGCTGACGATGTGATGAAGGGTTTTCAGGAGGCTATCAAGGGCGGCCTTTCCGGCGTTTATTTAAGTCAGAAGGGATGTGCCGGCAGATGTAACCTGGAGCCTACGGTCGAAGTCGTAGAGACCGGTAAGATACCCGTGAAATACGGGAAGATAGACACTGCCAGGGCAAAGGAAATAATCGAAAGGCATCTTAAAAAAGGCGAAGTCATAGAAGAATGGATAATAAAATGAAGCGAGGATGAAATGCCGGGAAAAACTAAAAAAGATTTTCAAGAAAAGGTTATAACTTTTTGTGACGGGACTTCCTGCCTGCAGAAAGGGGCGGTCGACCTGAAAGGTTTATTGCAGCTTGAGCTTAAGAAACGTGATCTGGGAGAAGACAAGGTGAGGATAAATATCTCGGGGTGCCTCGGGATGTGCGAAAAGGGGCCTCTTTTGATAGTAAATCCGGGGTATACGATATACGGCAACCTCAAGGCTGAAGATATTCCGGTGATCGTAAAAGAGCATATAGAGGACGGCAGGCCCGTTTCCGAGCTTGTTATAGACGCGGATCATCTTTATAACAGGTTTTTCAGGGTTTTCGGGGATGTGGGTTTTTTCGGCAAGCAGATGCGCATAGCCCTAAGGAACTGCGGGATAATAGATCCCGAGAGCATAGATGACTATCTTTCTCTAAGGGGATATGAAGCTTTGGCTAAAGTCTTGAGCGATATGTCTCCGGAAGATGTTATCGCGGCGGTCAAGACTTCGGGCCTCAGGGGGCGCGGAGGAGCGGGTTTCCCTACGGGCCTAAAATGGGAATTTACACGGAAAGCCGAAGGAACAGAAAAATATGTTATATGCAACGCCGATGAGGGAGATCCAGGGGCGTTCATGGATAGAAGCGCCATTGAAGGCGACCCGCATACGATCATAGAGGGTATGGCCATCGGAGCTTATGCCATAGGTTCGAATAAAGGGATAATATACAT
>CAYMBK010000255.1:0-2811 GCA_964388645.1 uncultured Planctomycetia bacterium
TATGGGATACGCCAAAAAGAAGATCAAAAAAAAGAAACGCTGACGCGCGCAAATGAATGGAGGAAAAATGTATAAGATAGCTGTTCTTCCGGGCGACGGAACGGGGCCCGAGGTTGTGAAAGAAGGACTCAAGGTGCTGGAAGCGGTGGCCCAGAAAACAGGGTTCAAATACGAAACCGTTACGTATGATCTGGGCGGGGAACGATATAAAAGAACGGGGGAGATCCTCCCCGAAAGCGTTTTAGGAGAACTTAAAAAAGTTGACGCGATATACCTGGGAGCGATAGGGCATCCGGATGTAAAGCCGGGCATCCTTGAAAAAGGCCTTCTTCTTGCGCTCAGGTTCGCTCTTGATCAGTACATAAACCTCCGTCCGGTAAAACTCTACCCCGGCGTAGAGACGCCGATAAAGGGCAAAGGCCCGGAGGAGATAGATTTTGTCGTGGTCAGGGAAAATACCGAGGGGCTATATACTGGGACGGGAGGTTCTTTGAAGAAGGGGATGCCTGACGAGGTGGCAATACAGACATCCGTGAATACACGTAAAGGCGTGGATAGATGTCTGCGTTACGCGTTCGAGTTCACAAAAAAGCGCAACAAGAACAAGACGCTGACGCTTGTAGGGAAGACCAATGTTTTGACGCACGCTTTTGATCTCTGGGAGAGGGCTTTTAATGAGATGGGGGAGGCTTCTTACAAGGAAATAAAACGAGAATATGCCCATGTGGACGCGACATGTATGTGGATGGTGAAAAACCCGGAATGGTTTGATGTTATTGTGACGGACAATATGTTCGGTGATATTATAACCGATCTTGGGGCTATGATACAGGGCGGGATGGGGATAGCCGCCGGAGGGAATATCAACCCCGAAGGGGTTTCCATGTTCGAACCTATAGGCGGGTCAGCTCCCAAGTATACAGGAAAGAACGTCATTAATCCTATGGCGGCCATATGCGCGGCCGGCATGATGCTTGACACTCTTGGGGAGTCTAAGGCTGCGGATATGGTCGAGAAAGCGGTAATGGAAGTCACCGCTAAAAAATTGAAAAGCCTTTCCGCCGGGAAAATGGGATTTTCAACAAGCGAGGTCGGTGACCTGGTAGTTAAAGAGCTTTAGTGTCGAATAACGTGATCTTGAATGCCGGGAGGGCGTGATATGTTCAGAAAGAAAGACAAATACAACGTGGCGGTTATGGGCGCTACCGGAGCGGTGGGGAATCAGTTTTTGTGGATACTCGAGGAAAGAGGTTTTCCGATAGATAAACTTAGATTGCTTGCCAGCTCGAGATCCGAAGGAAAGAAACTTGTCTATGCCGGCCGGGAGATCGAGGTGGAGGTGCTTAATGAGAGCTCTTTCAGAGATATAGATATCGTTCTGGCATCGGCGGGAGCTTCGCGGAGCAAGGAGTTTTTGCCTCACGCTGTAAATGCCGGAGCGGTTTGTGTCGATAATTCCAGCGCTTACAGGATGGATGCTGATGTGCCTCTTGTTGTTCCGGAAGTTAACCCTGAAGCGATAAGTTCTCACAAGGGCATCATAGCCAATCCAAATTGTTCCACTATACAGATGGTGTTGCCGTTGAAGGCGCTGGATCGTATAAAGAAGGTCAAAAGAGTGGTTGTTACGACATTTCAGTCGGTTTCAGGCGCGGGCCAGCAGAACATAATAGAGATGGAGGCGCAGGTTATGCGGATCAGCAAAAAGGAGTCTCATTACGGGATAGGAGAACATACGGCGCCTGAAGGGATGATAAATAAATTTGCCCATCAGATAGCATATAATGTAATACCTCACATAGATGTTTTTACCGGGAATTTTTATACGAAAGAGGAAATGAAGATGGTCCACGAAACCGCTAAAATAATGGGAACTGATGGGCTGAAGGTGACTTCGACATGCGTAAGGGTCCCCGTATATTACGCCCACTCGGAAAGTATAAACGTAGAAACAGAAGGCAAGATCTCAAGGGATGAAGCTATTGACGCGATGAAGAACTTTCCGGGAATAACCCTTGTTGAGGATGTCGAGAACGACCGGTATCCTATGCCCATAGACGCTGAAGGGAAGGATGACGTTTTTGTCGGCAGGATAAGGGAAGACATGTCGGTGCCGTATGGCCTGAACATGTGGGTAGTGGCCGATAACCTGCGAAAGGGCGCGGCTCTTAACGCTGTGCAGATAGCGGAACTGTTGATCGGGAAGTAGGCCGGAGCCGTTATCTATCGATGAGGAACATAAAACTTACTATCGCCTATGATGGTACACTATACCGCGGCTGGCAGCAGCAAAAGAACGGGAAAACCATCCAGGGGGAGATAGAAAAAGCGGTTCTAAAGGTTTTTGGTTCTTTTCACACTGTTTACGGCGCCAGCCGTACCGATGCCGGAGTTCACGCGAAAGGGCAAGTAGCTAATTTCAAAACATCTTCCGCTTTGCCGCTGGAAAAGATACCCTTTGCGCTGAACGCCGTTCTACCTCAAGACATTCTTATAAAGAAGGCTGAAAGTGTTACTGCCGGTTTTCACTCCAGGTTCGATCCCATAGAAAAGATCTACGCGTACAATATTGTGAACAGTCGTTCAAGAGACCCTTTTAGGGATCGTTATGTTTGGAGGGTGCCATATCAGCTGGATATCGATCTGATGCGCCGGGAGTTACTTGTGCTTAAGGGAAAGCATGATTTTAAATGTTTTCAGGCCAGCGACAAAAAGGAAAGAACGTCGACACGAACCATAAATGACGTTAAGCTCAGGAAGAACGGGCGTTCTCTTTGTGTAGAGATCCGGGGAGACGGCTTTCTTTATAAC
>CAYMBK010000256.1:0-3900 GCA_964388645.1 uncultured Planctomycetia bacterium
TGCCGGAAGCCCAGGTAGACAGGTTCATGATGAAAATTAACATAACCTATCCTTCCGAGGCCGAGGAAACCGAAATAATCACTCGCATGGGACGGGTGACAGGGGAACTTTCAGCGGAACCCGTCATAAACGGGGCCGACATATTGAGAGCGCGCAAGGTAGTGGACACCGTTTACCTGGATGATAAGATCAAAGAGTACATAATCAGAGTGGTGTTCGCCACAAGATTTCCGGAGAAGTACGGGCTTAAAGGCCTTCAGCCTCTTATTCAGATGGGGGCTTCTCCAAGAGCCAGCATAGCGTTCATCGTAGCGTCAAAAGCTTACGCGTTCATAAATTCCCGGGGGTTTGTGACCCCTCAGGACATAAAGGACATCGGATCCGACATCCTCAGACACAGAATAATGAGAAGCTACGAAGCGGAAGCGGAAGAGATAACCGCCGAAGATATCATAAAACAAATTTTCGATAAAGTGGACATACCCTGACCCGCGATCACACCGAAGCGGCGAGCGCGCCATGTAAATTCAAAATGCCAGGCTCGGGCAGAACAGGAGAGATATGATCCCGGCTGATGTCCTGAAAAAGATCAGACGAATACAAATAACCACAACAAAGATGGCTACGGAACTTTTTGCCGGAGAATACAAAAGTGTTTTCAAAGGGCGGGGGCTTGAATTCGCGGAAGTGCGGGAATATTTGCCGGGAGACGAAATAAGGTCCATAGACTGGAACGTGACCGCGCGCATGGGGCACCCCTTTATAAAAAAGTTCATAGAAGAGCGCCAGTTAACCATAATTCTCATGGTAGATCTTTCCAGGTCTACCGCTTTCGGGACCGTCAACCGCGTAAAAAGGGATCTTGCGGCGGAAGTCTGCGCCGTTCTCGCGGCGGCAGCCACCCGCAACAATGACAGGGTAGGCTTGATAGGGTTCACAGATAAAGTGGAGTTTTTTGTCCCTCCGCGAAAAGGTCAATCTCATGTTTTTAAAGTAATACGGCAAGTCCTGCAGCACAGGCCCGAAGGCACAGGCACTGACATCCCTTCAGCGCTCAGGTATTTAGACAAAGTGGTAACAAAAAGCTGTATTGTATTTCTCGTTTCCGATTTTTACGCTAAAAGCCTAAAAAAGCCTCTTTCAATAGCCGTAAAAAAACATGACCTCGTGGCCATACATATTTCAGACCCCCGTGATACCTCTATGCCTTATTCCGGAATGCTGGAGCTAGAGGGGGCGGAAGACGGAGAAAGGATCTTGGTCGATTCTTCGGACCGGCTTGTCAGAGAAAAATACCTTTCAGATGCGGCGGGAAGAATGGCGCGAAGAAAAAAGCTTTTTTATTCCGTCGGGATAGACGCGATATTCCTCCGCACTGACGAGCCGTATGAAAAGAGCATTATAAAATTTTTTGCCGGAAGAAAAATGAGGAGGAAATAACACGCATCCCTATTTATGTTCTTAAAGGCGCTTTGCAGCGCCGGAAGGTGCCGTAACGAACTATTGCTGATCATGAAAAATAAATTTCGAAAAGCAAAAAAGTATATTTTTTTGTACGCGGGGGTTGTTTTCGCGGTTTCTGTCGTCTTCATTCAATTTCGGGATAAAGGCGGGCGGGCGGAGGGACGTGTTCATTCCGGCGCTCTTCCAAAGAAGGTTTTCGTCGGAGATAGCCTCAGGTACTCTCTGGTTGTCTCTGCCCCGAGTGGATATTTACTGGATATTCCCGAGCGCCTGGAGCTTTCTGCTGGCCTTGAGGCCCGAAAAGCCTCTCGCAGGGAAACGGAACGGTTCGGAGAAAAGAAGATAGAAACAAAATATCTGATCTTTCCCTACGCGCTGGGTGAACACTATATCCCGCCTGTCACGGTAAAATACCGAAAAGCCCCTTCGGGAGAGTGGAAGACAGCTCGATCTAAGCGGCGGCATTTTAAGGTCGCGCGCCTTACGGATTTTTCTCCGGACGATCCCGGGAAAGCGCGCAGGGAGGGCAGCCTGCCGGGAACGCAAATGGGATCTATACCGGCGGAGCCGGACGGCGGCGACGATATTGACCTTGGCATCCGATTTCGGATAGATGAACCGCCGGAGCTTAAGAGGGTCCTTACGGCTCGGGACCGGCTCATCAAGGCGCTTATTGTTTTCTTTTGGCTGGCGGCTTCGCTCATTGTGGCGGCGATCTCGCTGTCTTTTTTCCGCCACGCCTTTAAAAAAGAGGCTCTTCCGCCGGGCGAAGAAGCGATAAAAGCCCTTAACCGCCTCGGGAGAATTAAGGCCTCACTTAAAGGTGGAGAAAAAGAGTTTTTTTCGAGGCTCTATAAAATACTCTTAGATTACATGTTATTTCGCTTCGGCATGCCTGAGGTTAAAATGACAGCCAAAGAGATCGCCTCGTGGGCAAGCGGGCATGATGAGATCTCTTTGGAAATGAAAGATTTTTTAAAAAGCCGCCTGGAACTCTGTGACGCGATAAGGTATTCCGGGCGCATCAGCGGGGTAGGCCACCCTGATGATTTTCCAGAAAAAGATATAGAGTTCATTAAATCCGCTTCCCCTAAAAAAGAAAAAGAGGAAATGTGATATTTTTTGACGAACCTTTATTCCTTGTTCTTGTGCCTGTTTTTTTGCTGGTATTTTTTTTCAGAATGTCCTCCCGCGGAAGGTCTTTTATCTTTCCGTCAAATGAAAATATCGGATATAGAGGTTTTTCCTTAAAGCTGCGCTTAACATATGTTCTGCCGTACATTACCGCCGCGGCTCTGGTGTTGGGGCTTATCGCGATGGCCGGGCCTAAGGTCTCTAAAATCGAACGGGAAAGAAAATCCGGCATCGGCATAGTTCTTGCTGTCGATTGCTCCAGCTCTATGCTGGCGGATGACCTTAAGGTGGACTACCAGACACTGGTAAAAGAAAAGATCCCGTCAGGCACAAAAAGCTTCAGGAGAATAGACGCCGTAAAAATGGTGGCAAAAAACTTCGTTGAGGCACGGCCTGACGACCTTATCGGCGTTGTGGCTTTCGCGGCTGAAGCTTTTGTGCTATGCCCGTTAACGTTCCAGCACAGATGGGCGGCCGATGCCATAGACAGGGCGGAGGTCGGCCTGATAAAGGACGCGACCGCGATAGGGTCGGCCGTAATGTCGGGGCTAAGTACTCTGAAGGACCTGGACGCCCGGACCCGCGTAATAGTCCTTTTGACGGACGGTATCAATAATTTCGGCACCATCCCCCCCCTGGTCGCGGCAAAGGCCGCCAGGACACTCGGCGTAAAGATCTATACCGTGGGGCTTGTAAGCTCATCCGGAGGATTCACGGCGGCCGCCGACGGCTCCGGGAGAAAGATCTACACCAAAGAGGTTATCGATGTTGACGAGCCCGTGATGAGAGAAATAGCGGCAATGACCGGAGGAAGATATTTCCGGGCGGAGGACATGAAGTCTCTTGCCGCGGCCTATGACGAAATAGATCTTCTCGAGAAAACCGACCTGGAAAAAGACGCTTTCTCGGATGATGTGGATATTTTCCAATATTTCACGCTTATTGCCTTAGCTCTGGTGTTTTTAGAGACTATATTGTCGCGAACTGTTCTGCTGAAGATCCCGTGAGAGGAAAATGAATTTCGGAAAACCTGATATTTTACTGCATCTCGTCTGGCTGACACCCGTATCGGCGTTTTTTTTCGTGTATGCTTTTCGAAAAGAAACAAATGCCATGAACGCTTTCGCGGAAAGAAAGCTTATCCCAGATATAGTTCCGGGCTACAGCTCAAAATACAGCGCTTTGAGAATGGCTTTCGTCTTTATGTCGGCGGTGTTTCTCATGCTGGCTATGGCGCGGCCGCAGTGGGGATTTCATTGGAAAGAAGTTAAAAACGAAGGGATAGATATGGTCTTCGCTTTA
>CAYMBK010000257.1:0-3045 GCA_964388645.1 uncultured Planctomycetia bacterium
TACTACTATCTCCTCCGTTTAATTATCTTTTTGGAAGACGCCTTTTTCTTTTTACGCGTCTTGAGCCCCTTGGTTATCTTTCCCCAGGGCGTCACCGGATGCCTTCCCCCAGAAGATTTACCTTCACCTCCGCCCATAGGATGGTCGACCGGATTTTTCACAACGGCTCTTGAAAGCGGAACACGGCCCCGGTGGCGGTTCCTTCCGGCCTTACCGATCGAAACATTCTCATGGTCAGCATTTCCGACCTTACCAAGGGTGGCGTAACAATTCTCGCTTATGAGCCTTACCTCCCCGCTTGGCATACGAAGGTGTACGTTTCCCGCGTCTTTGGCTTCGAGCACGGCCTTATTCCCGGCCGATCGGGCTATCTTCGCCCCTCTTCCCGGATCCATCTCAACACAATACACTTCCGAACCCAGCGGCACCCTTTTCATGGGCATGGAATTTCCCACTTCTATCGCTGCATCCGGTCCACTCGCCAGTTTAGTCCCCACTTTCAAACCTGCAGGCGATATAATGTATTGTTTATCCCCATCGGGATATCTCAAAAGAGCTATGTGAGCCGAACGGTTGGGATCATATTGCACGGACATAACCTCTCCCGTAGCCCCTTTTTTGGAATATTTGAAGTCTATGAGACGGTACCTTCTCTTATGCCCTCCCCCTTTACCTCGGGAGGTCAATCTTCCGAGATTATTTCTCCCGCCGGTCTTCCTCAGCGCTACTGTAAGCGACTTCTCCGGAGATGAACACGTTAGCTCCGCTGCCTCTGAAACCGATGACCACCGCGTCCCCGGCGTTCTGGGTTTATACTTCTTTACCATATCAAGTTACCTCGATTCTGTTTTCGGGTTTTAGTGTGACTATCGCCTTCTTCCAGGAAGAAGTTAATCCTTCCTTAAGCCTGACCCTTTTTTTCTTGCCCCTTACCGTGATAATGTTTACACTGTTCACTTTTACGTTGTATATATTTTCCACGGCGTTTTTAACCTCTACTTTGTTCGATCTCGTATCTACTTTGAACAGATACTTATTCTGCGCCAGCATTCCCGATCCCTTTTCTGTCCGTATCATATGCCTTATAACTTCATGTGGACTTCTCATCTTAACCTCTCGATCAGTTTTTCAAAGGCCCCTTTTTCTATTACTATGTTGTCATGAAGGAGAACATCCCTTGCGTTCAGATTTCTTCCCTCCATCAAACGTACGCCGTCCAAATTCCGGAAAGAAAACTTAACATTATCTGACAGCATATCCACAACTACAAGCGCCTTGCCTTCGACGTTTAGTTTATTCAAAATATCACGCGAAATTTTAGTCTTAGGAGCTGAAAGCTCTAATTTTACGACTGCTTTTATCATCTGCTCTGAAAGCCGGGCATTCAAACCCGACAAAAGAGCCTTCCTCGCCGCTTTCTTGGGCATGGAATAACCGAAATCCCTGGGATGCGGACCGAATACCGTTCCACCGTGCCTCCATAAAGGATTACGCGAGGATCCTACCCTTGCCCGTCCTGTTCCTTTCTGACGCCAGGGCTTTATGCCTCCTCCGGAAACATCGCCTCTGGTCTTTGTAGATGCCGTGCCCCTTCGCCTGTTGGTCTCATACATCTTTTTGGCTTCGTACAAAAGAACCTTGTTCACTTTACCGTCAAAAAGTTCTTTGTCCAAAAGAATATTGTCTACCACTTTACCGTCCATATCATAAACCGGTAATCTGTTATTTATTTTTTCCATTTTAGCGGCTCTTCCTCACTTTTTCGGTCGCGGCTGGCACGACCCACTGTGTCGCGGGAACAACCCCGCGCTTAACTACGCTTCCTGATTTTCCTCTTTTTTCGTTTCGGGAGCCTCTTCTCTCGGAGCAAGAGTCTTTTTTTTGGCATATTTCACCACGACATAGGACCCGTTAGCGCCAGGAACAGCCCCTCTCACGAGTAAAGTGTTCTCTTCCTTATCAATTTCAATGATCTCCAGGTTCTGGGTGGTCACCCTTTCGGCCCCCATATGTCCTGCCATGCCCAGCCCCTTGAAAACCCTGGAAGGAAATGAGCTCTGTCCTATAGACCCGGGCGCTCTATGTGACATAGAGCCGTGAGTATCACATCCTCCGTACCATCCATGTCTTTTCATTCCGCCCTGGAACCCCTTCCCCTTGGAAGTCCCGGTAACATCAACCATGTCTCCCTTCTGAAAAATACCGATCGTTACCTCGTCTCCGACCTTCACCTCAGATACATCCTGACACCTGATCTCTTTGACGAACTTTTTGGGATTGAGTGACAATTTTTTGAGAAACTCTCTCTGAGGTTTCTTTATCACTTTTTCTTTTGCGTCGCAAAACCCCAGCTGTACGGCGCTGTAGCCGTCCCTCTCGACGTCTTTCACGAATTGTACCGTACAAGGCCCCGCTTCAAGCACCGTGACCGGCACGTTGTGACCGTCTTCAGTAAAGATCCTCGTCATCCCTATTTTTTTTCCCAATATTCCCGGAATCATCTTTCCCTCTCTGTTATGCCTCGGCCGTTTTTATGGTTTTACACGCCCTATTGTTTTATCTCCACGTCAACGCCAGCGGGCAGATCAAGTTTA
The DNA here is from genome assembly GCA_964388645.1 of uncultured Planctomycetia bacterium. Lineage (GTDB taxonomy): Bacteria > Omnitrophota > Gorgyraeia > Tantalellales > Tantalellaceae > SLID01. The sequence goes on from CAYMBK010000257.1 coordinate 2,595, forward strand.
CGTAAAGCATCTATGGTCTTGCTGGTCGCATCTACTATGTCAAGCAACCTTTTGTGGGTCTTCAATTCAAACTGTTCCCTGGACTTCTTATCTACATGAGGAGACCTCAAAACCGTGTAAAGCTCCCTCCTGGTCGGAAGAGGTACCGGCCCGAACACCGTAGCTCCTGTTTTCTTAACCGTCTCAACTATTTCGCTCATTGAAACGTCCAGCAGCTTATGATCGAAAGACTTTAGTCGTAAACGTATCTTTGCCTGTTTTGCCTTCTTTGCCATGTTATCCTCGGTTTCTACTGTATTCTCTCTGAAATCTTATTGCGTCACCGGACTTCCGGTCTTTTCAACGCCTCGTTCCTATTACAATATCTCCGCCACAACTCCGGCTCCCACAGTGTGTCCGCCTTCCCTTATGGCAAACCTGAGTTCCTTCTCTATCGCTACGGGAGTTATGA
>CAYMBK010000258.1:0-3886 GCA_964388645.1 uncultured Planctomycetia bacterium
GTAAGCGGCCCCTCTTATACCCATTGCCGGCACACCGAATTTCCCGAAAATAAGAACATAATTCATTCCTACATTTACACACATTGCTGTCAATCCGGATAACATAACCGCTCTTGTTTTTCCAATCCCCGAAAAAAAGGCGCTGAACGAGCATCTTAGAAGAGGGATAATTGAAGCCAGTATCAGAACATTAAAATATATCTTCTGGGGTCCTAGCTGAGCAGGCGCAATACCCATGACGTCAAAAAGCCTGTACGCTAGAGGCCGGCACAAAAGTATCAGCGGAAAGGCAAGAACGGAGATCATCACAGCCTGGGTAAGCACCACCGCGCAATGTTCCTTTCGTCCGGAACCTAAATACTGAGCGATAACCGCCGTCGAGTATCCTGTAAGGCCCATAAAAAAAGTCATCATCATAAATGCCGTCAAACCCCCTACCATAGCGGCATTCATAAACTCGGGCCCGAGTTTCGAGAGAAAAACCCTGTCCGTAAACGTCATAACGGTATAACAGGCCTGCGATACCACCATTGGTACGGCGATATCGATCATTTCCCTTATCCCACCCCTGGCGTGCCCTGACCCCTTTTCGGATGTTTTATCAGATCTTTTAGGCATATACACATCGGGCATTATACACACCTCCTCGCGTCTTCCGCAAGCACCTTGTATCTAGGGACGGTTCTCATTTCATTCGTACACCTGTCCTAAACCCGAACCTACACCTGTCCCAAATCCAATCTTACATCTGTCCTGAGATCGATCTCACGTCTGTCCACTTTTTTTCAAAAGCAAAAAAAAGTGAAAGAATTTTACAGCTAAAACACGTCTTTACTGTTAGGAGGTGTTTTTATGCCACGAACAGCAAGAAGTCTTATTTCAAATTCAGCGTACCATATTGTAACCCGGGGAAACCAGCGTCAAAAGGTATTTTTTGAGAACGAAGACAACGAACGATTTATTAGAACGGTCATGCGCTACAAAAAAAAGTTCGAAACGAAAATTTATGCTTATTGTCTTATGCCAAACCATATCCACTTGTTGGCAGACCCTTTGGAAAAAATGTTATTAAACAAATTCATGCATGGCATCAATATGTCCTATGCCAAATACTTCAACCACAAATACAAAAAATGCGGACATTTGTGGCAAGACCGGTTCAAAAGCTTCATAGTTACCAAGGACTCTTATATCCTCAACTGTGTTAACTATATAGAATATAATCCCGTAAGAGCGAAAATGGTAGAAAAGCCAGAAGATTATAAATGGTCGAGCTATAGGGCTAGGGTTCTCGGAGAACCCGACCTTATCCTCGATCCTATTGTGTTGTAATGCTATGGGACATGTGTAGATTTGCTGCTGTGACAGGTGTGGGATAAGAGTTGGGACAAGTGTAGCTTTGAATAAGGGACGGGTGTAGGTTCAAATTCAGAACCGTCCCTGCTCTCTACGGAAAACCGAATTTTGTGCATTTGCCTTGTTCTTCAGCTCCTGTGCCCTCTCGGCCCTGTGTTCTGAAAAAAAAGAAAAAACACTGTTATTTTCGAGGATAGGATCGGATGGTCCGGGCCCCAGCTTCCCGGCAAGAGCGGTGCCGGGAACAGGAGAAAACTCGCTCAGTGATATCGCGCATCCCAGCGAATGAGCGAAATCCATGCTTTCTTCAACATCTTCAAACGAGATCCCGGGAATGCCAAGCATCAAGTATGCGGTATATTCTCCTTTTTTGTATCCGGCCCGGTTTAGGTTCCTTACAGCATCTTTGAACTCTTCGCGTGTGACCTTACTGTGTAAATGTCGTCCTTTCTCGTCATTTGCAGTTTCAAGGCTCAGTATGGGGTCGACAAAATTGGATCTTTTAAGCAAAAAAGCCGTTTCTTTTCCCAGAAATCTCGCATGAAGACCGTTCGGTGAATAAAAATCGGCTTTGATATTTTCGGAGACGATCCGGTTGAAATACTCTTCAACATACCGCTTATCAAAAAGCAGAGCGTCGTCATAAAAAGCGAACTTTCTTATTCCCTTTCCGTAGAACTCCCTTATTTCGTTCATGGCGCTGTCTATGTTCTTAAGCATAAACCCGGGCCCCAAAAATTTTTGGGCGCAATAGGAACAGCTAAAAGGACACCCCAATGAAATACGCAGAACGGCATATGGATTTTTCGAATAAAAAGACAGGTCCGATGTCTCTTCCAGGACATTTCTGAAAGAAAGATCGCAAGAGCCTCCGAGAATATCTGAAACAAAAGAATATTCTCCGTTGCTAACAACATGATCAGCTCCGCTATTGCGAAGAGCATGCCGGCGGGAAAGTGTAGCGTACACACCCCCCAATACCACCGGAGCATCATATCTTTTTTTCAGGATCTCGATAGCCTCAAAAACACCGGGATACCAATACGTCATCCCGCTGGAAACGAAAATCACATCTACATCCTCTTCGGGAAGGGCCTCTACGAAAAGTTCGGGAGAAAGCCCGTATCTTTTGTATTTTCTGGGGATATCTTTGAGCGCGGCAGGTTTCTCTACTTCTTCGAAAAAAAACTTACCCGTTCCGTCCTCCCTATCCTGAACCTCCACGGGTATGGCTCTGTGATGCCGGTCCATCGCGTCCGCAAGAAAAACCCTGTAGCCGGCCCTTTTAAGTATCGCTGATATCTTGAGAAGGCCCCATGGCTTCATCCAAAGATCATAAACCGCAAAATCGTATATCCATGGGTTAACGAGAAGGACTGTCCTCATAAAAGCCTCGCTCTTTACGAAGAGCTCCGTTTTATTCTCCCGTACTATCCGTCCGGCGCTGCCGCGCGTTCATGTAACGCCTGAACTCAAGATGTCACGTTTTCCCCATTATATCCCGCCAAAAGGACCGATGCCAATCCCGAACTTACATCACCTATCATGAATTTCAGGCTTTCCGAACATACGGCATCTATAGCCAAGCTGTGATCTTCCGCGCAGTGAATATGAACATCAGCCCAATTTTTGCTTTCTGCCCCGTATTCGGGAAACTCATGCAGATTACTATAGAGGAACGCGGCTATGGCCTTTTGAGGCGTATAACCTCTTTTCTCGATATCCCTCATGATCCTGGCATTAAGTTGGGTTTTCCAGTGAGAATCTATGAATATCGAAAAATCCACATATTTGTGGAATTCCCTGTAAGTCGATATCTCCCCTTCGGCGATAACAAATTTTGCCGGCGAAAACAATACGGATCCATGTGCCCGGCCCCTCTGACGGCAATACACGGGCTTTTCTATGTAGTTACCTCTTTTTATCTCGGCAAGATGCGCCGCCAAAAGATCCATTTCATTGGCCTCGGGATGCGGACCGAAGATCTTCCGCATTTGGCGGCTCTTCCTGGATGTCTTATAATCATCCAGGGCAAATATTGATGAATCCCCGAGTTCGCGGGCTAGCTTTCCGGAGAACGTTGTTTTTCCCGTGCCTCCCGGCCCGCCTACAGCTATCACAACACATCGTTTCCTGCGCTTGAACCTGCGTCGCACAGCCCGGGCGATCAGAACATGAGCCTCTTTGCCCAGACCAGGATCCCCCGGAATGCTAACATGTTTCTTGTAATGTTCTCTCATTTTATTTATGGTACGGCTTTATGTGATACCGGGCATGTCACAGCTAAAGCGCAACGGCTTTTCTTGATCTTTCCTCCGAAAATCCCGGAACGATATGTACCGGACCTTCCGGGCTGAAACCCATCACCTTATCGGAGCGTAACGTTTCAATATAAGAGCCGGAACCAGCACCGGGAAACCCGCTATAAAACAATATCCCAAATGTAGCGCTGTCAAAGGAACCGTGTGAAAAAGCGCGTTCATCGTATCCCACTGGGTGAAAACAAATTGAGTAGCGGCAAGGCAGGCTA
>CAYMBK010000259.1:0-2537 GCA_964388645.1 uncultured Planctomycetia bacterium
CTCTCCCCCAATGCTCTAAAATAACCTATAGCTGCCTCTTGTCTATTATAACTGCCCTGAACATTTTTCAACTTCCGGCCGAAACAAAGACCCAGCAAAAATACATTACATACCTCTATTATCCTCCAAACAAACTGGCAATGGTGTTTTGTCCAGATAAGAGTTGCTGTCATGGGGCACTACTCCTCACTGTAAAGTTATACCCACGCCTGCCGTGCGGACTGGCAATATGCTTGCATTTTTGTCTTAACGCCTCTCTTCTTTCCACACTCACTTTTTCTCACCCGGATATACTTTTTCAAGACTGTCGGCAAAAAGATCAGCTAATCTACCGCGATCGAATGAGCTCTCAGCTAATTTTCTAGTGTTAGTGCCCATCTCATTTAACTTGTCCCGGTTATCAGACATATATTCCAGGGCGTCAGCGAAAGCCGGGGCATCTCCGGGCGGCACCGCTATACCGCAATTGTTGTTCTTTATGATATCCGCCAGCCACCCGGGATAATTATTTATCACCGCGAGGCCCGAAGCGATATAGTCGAAGAACTTGTTGGGTGATGTTCCATAGTAGAACGCGGGCACGTTATCAAGTATCATCATACCCGCGTTCACTGACCGCAATATCCCCACCAGACTTTTTTTGGGCACAGGATCCAGAAAAATACAGTTAAAAAGCTCCTCTTCTTGCGCCCGTTCTTTAAGTTTTGGTTTGAGCTTGCCGTCGCCTATAAATACAAGCTTTATGTCCCGCCTACCCCGTTTTTTTAATTCAGAAGCGGCATCCAGAACAGCATAGAGCCCATTGGCTATGCCGTGAGTCCCCGTGAAAATAGCACTGAAATCACCTTCGTTCACCCCTTCTATCTTGATTTTTTCACCGCTCCCGGGCTTAAATATCTCAAGGTCACATCCGTTAGGCACCATTATAACATTCTTTTTATCTATCCCCCTACGTGTTATTCCCTCAACAATACCGGGCGATAACCCTATACAAAGATCGGCAGAATGATAAGACACCCATTCCAGAATATCCATGGCTTTTAATATGAGACGGTTCTTTACCACCCCCATTTCTCTGGGCAATTCAGGCCAAAGATCTCTTACTTCAAAAACAAAAGGCTTTCTTCTGAAAACCTTAGCGAAGATGCCCGGTATCCCTGCAGTCAACGGAGTTGATGTCGCAAAAACCAGATCATATTCTTCACTTAAGGCTATACCTATGCTTTTAAGAGCAAATCTAAAAAAAAGCACGCTTCTCGAAAAAAGGCTCTTATGGTTGGAATATCGAAGGTCAAGTTCAATGACCCTTATGCCGTCAACCTTACCGGTACGTTTACCTTTTACAAACTCTCCAAAGATACCCGTGTTGCGCCCGCTTGCAGAAACACAGACCAGAGCAACTTCATGCCCCCTCTCAACCAGCCGTTTAGCCATCGCATATGACCTCGTACCGCCCGCCCCGGAAGGGGTTGTAAAATATTGATGATAATATAATACTCGCATACTTAAACGTCCAAAAACCTTATTTCGGTAATTATCTGTGAAGGGTTACTCTTTGTCATAATCTCTAATACCGGAAGGGTCGTCTTTTCCATATAGTGCCTTGATTCCCATCCTTCCGCAAGTTTAAGTTCGATCTCCGGGTCTTCGCTCATTATCTCTATTTCCACCCTTTTTCCGCGGCATATCGTTCCCATAAGGCGCCAATCTCCCGGCTCCAGGCGCCATCTTAAAACGGCTTTTTCTTTGAAACCCGAAAGATGGTCGGTTATTTTCCAGATATCGTCACAGACCTTTATTTCACGTGTGTGCCGGCATCCTCTGTGATCTTTGTACGTGCCGCTCCATTGGATCGCGTCGCCATCCCGGGATAAAGGCGTAACTGTTTTACCCTTTGTCCATGCACCCCACAAAAATCGTGACAACCTGGGCATCTGGTCCATCCCGTCAAACTCAGAGGTATTGTGGCTTTTTGTACCCGAGAAATACCCCTTAAGAGGCTCATCCGAATTATAGCTGTAAGATCCCGCGTCCCTTAGGATATTCCTCCCGTTATACCATAGGTCAAAATGTAAAGCGTCGGCATGTGCCGGCCTGTAGCGGTATCTGCCTATACGTGCCGTCGCCCACGAACTGTTTGATACAAGTGTCACATATCCCCCGTCCCCAAAAAACCGACTTTCCTTCTGGGAGAAACATCCATCTTTTGAAGGTGCAAGCCCAAGGTCAATGAACGCCTCATCCCAAACGCCCGCTTGAAAAGCTCTTTTTTTAAAGAACAGTACCGATGCCAGCTGAACTTGAGGCCTATGGTCCCTATAAACACACGGAGCAAGCTGCACAAGATGCGCCCCGTCATTACCGCCCATATCAGGCGCGTCTCCCGAAACCGGATCAGTCATCTGAAAAAGCCACATAACGGCCTCACGCGATCGCGCCAGAAACTCTTCCGAAAAACTCTCCCGCCCCAGACGCTCCTGCCAGAACTTTACCAGGCTAAGAGTATCAAGCACAAGCCGGTGATAGTTAACAGAATA
>CAYMBK010000260.1:0-2555 GCA_964388645.1 uncultured Planctomycetia bacterium
CGACGACTGCAGGCTGATACCTATTAACGCGGGGTCAAGCTCTTTCAGTTTACCTAAACAAGCTAAGATCTCCTGTTCTGTAACCTCATCGTGGTAATCATTTAATTCGACATAGTCGTTCTTGAGCGTGTGGGTGGGCTTTTGTTTCATCCGCTTGAAGCCAAGGAAATAAACCGGAACGCCCTTGCTTTCCAGATAGGAATACAGCATCCTTACGGAAAAGCTATCGTAGTGATATAAAGCAACCAAAACTACCGGCTTCTTCTCTACTGCCTGTACTAATGCCATCTTATATCCCCTCTTGCTCTTATGCCGCTCCGCCAGACATCTTAGCTATCCTCTTACAGGATAACAAGTTACGCATCAAATGCGGGTCCTCTGTCCTTCTCCCGCATTTAGTTTATATCTCGTTCATTTTCAGGAACTTACCCAACACGCCTGACTATGCCGCGTTAGCCGTTTATTTTACGCTTATTTTCGGCATCTTTCAATCGGTTTTTCCGCATGAGCCACATCATTCCGGGAAAACCCGGAGGATATTATTATGAGAGCCTCATTCTATCAGGCTCTTTAGCTGGATGATATTATCTATCAGATAATCGGGGTTTGCTTTTTCGATATCTTTCCTTGTACCTATCCCGTAAGTTACGCCGCAGGTACGTACACCGGCCTGTTTTCCCGCCAAAATATCAAGGCCCATGTCTCCCACCATTAAAACTTTTTCGTTTTCCTCTACAACACCGGAAAAACCTTTATGTATAGGACATGAAGATGGTTTCAGGCAATTATCGTCATCTCCCCCGATTATTTTTTTGAAATACCGGTCTATCTCAAATTTTTTTAAAGTATCTTTCGTCAATTCGGTCCGTCTGTTCGTGACTATCACCATTTTCTTGCCTTTGTAAAATTCCAGGACTTCTTTCACATTGGGGTATAGTCTGCTCTTATCGGCATAATGTTCGCCGAAATAACCTGTGAATAGCCCGATACACTTATCTATCAGCGGCCTATCATCCGATCCGAGAGACCTGACAATAAGATCTTCCACCCCCGTGCCTACATAGGAGATTATTTCTTCACGCGGTCTTTCGGGCAGGCCGGCCTCTTTGAGAGCATAGTTAACAGCCCGCGCTATATCCTCGCCGGAGTCAACAAGAGTTCCGTCCAGATCAAAAAATATCGCGTCAATATGTTCCATTCCTCTCCTCCCCGCGGCGTCTCCCCTCTTGTCTCTTTCCACCATCAAACATCCTGTTCTTTGCAAGGCAGCCCCTCATCAAAAGTTCTCGCGTGTTCTCCGGTCGCGGTCCTTTCACAGGGCGGCATATCCGGGATCTTCGATCCTTGAAGCTTTTTAAGCGCTCTTTCGATAAAAGCGGGGATATCGGAAGGCTGCCGGCTGGTCACAAGATTCCCGTCCACCAAAACTTCTACATCCGAATACTCGGCACCCGCGTTTTTAACGTCCTCTATCAAGGACTTATAGCAGGTCACCTTGCGCCCTTTTAACGCTCCGGCCGTTATCAGTATCTGCGGGCCATGACAAATGGCAAAAACGGATTTTGCTGCGGCCATAAAATCTTTTACGAATTTTACAGGTTCATCGTATGCCCTTAATCTGTCGGGCGAATAGCCTCCCGGAATAAGCAAGGCGTCAAAGTTTTTCGCGTTTGCGTCTTTTGCCGCCTCATCCACCTTTACAACTGTTCCCTGCTTTTTCCCCTTAACCTCTTTATCCTTCTCTAAGCCGACGTTAACCGTCTCGTGGCCTGCCTTTTTAAACGCGTTGACCGGATCCGTGTATTCAGAATCCTCAAACATATCATCGATAATAACAGCTACTTTTGCCATGTTTTCCCTCCCTGAAAGTATCCGCAAGACGCTGTATCTAAACCGTTAATTGATAATACGTTACAACTTAAATGCGGGTGCCACCACAATTACCCATATTTAAGCCGCAAACCCTTCATCTGTAATGGGTTAGATACAACGTCTTTACGAAATAAGACTGTTCCCTTTTTCCTGCCATTCTTTCAATCCGCCTTTATAATCGAGTACATTGTACCCTAATTCAGATAGCGTCCTGGCCGCTTCCGACGAGGCCGCGCACTGAAAACTGCCGCAATAGACGATGATATGATCATCCTTCGATAAACGCTTTTCGGCACTCTCCTCATCTATCTCAATAAAAGGAAATGATACAGCCCCCCCTATGTGACCTTTAGCGTAACTGTCCGCTGAGAGCACATCGAGAAGCATATGATCTTCCCCCGAATTCCTAATCATCATGAACTGGTCATATGTTATCTCCCTCACTCCGCCTTTAATTTCACTCTCTTGCGCGACGCTTAAAAACACCTCCCCCATCTTCTCCTCACTTTCGTTTTCGGCACCGCATATCCCGATCCCGGCAAAAATGTTTACGCATACAAAGCACATGATCGCCCTCAACATGAAATGTCCCTTAAGCGATCTTTTCTCTTGTTTTAACTCTTCCATCTTTTCCTCCTTTGGATTTTGTAGTTCCGTGGATCCGCAGGGCTCCTCCGCCTCAA
>CAYMBK010000261.1:0-3004 GCA_964388645.1 uncultured Planctomycetia bacterium
GAGGCTGTGCTGTCTTTAGGCGGAGCGGATGGTTCACAGGAGATATTTGACAATACATACGGGTTCTGGATGACTTTGAACGGGATATTTTTTCGCGAGATCAGGCCTAAAGTAAAACAGCCGCAGGTGAGGATATTTAGCGCGTATAACAATGAAAAACAAGAGGCTGATATCGTCGAGATGGCTAATATTATCGCGCATGAGATGATAATAAATTCGGTGCATGTTTTCGACGGTGAGAAGGGCCGGAAGATGTTCGTGGGGTGCAAGCCAGGCGAGGATGGCGGCAGCGTTAAGGTTTTTTCGGCAGATACCGGAAAGGGTATAGACGATATTTTAAGAGCGGTGGAAACGTCCTATTCAAGCCTCGGAGACGAATGGCGTGATAAACATGGGGTGGGTGACGGCAGAGGGCTCAATGGCTTCCTGCTTACTTCCCTCTATATTTTCGAGGGAAGTAAGCTGGCAATAGATTCCGGGGGGCGAAGGTTTGAGTATTTTTATGACGCCCGGAAAGAGGCCATAGTCCGGAGAGAGTCGAAGTCTGCGGCGGGTGAAGGTATAGGGACATATCTGGAGCTGACCTTACGCGTACCCGAAAGCCCGCGAGTTATCCCTGAAAAAAGAGGATATGAGATCTTAGAGCGGCCTTACATGCCTCATGTAAAAGGCGGCATGATGGATGTGGCGCTCCAGAGAGCCGCCGTCCGGCGTATTCTGAATGAAAGGCCGGAGCTGGCCGGACGCCCCGACGAGCTTCTCGCGTACATAGATGAGCATCATGGCCTTGTTTTTGAGGCTGTCCCGAAAAGAGAAAGGCCGGGTGTTGTAAGATCTATTTTGCGCGAAGAGAACCGGTACGAGCTTGAGGGCCACGCGGCGTATTTTCATGATGAGCACGGAGGGGGAGTTCACCCCGTTCTTGACGATTGGGAATTTTTGAAAGCTCTCAGAACCCGCGCGCCTAAAAAACGAAACGGGTGGACAGGCCGGGAAGTAGCCGCCGTGTTGCGCCGTCTTCACGGGTTATATGGGAACATAAAAGCAGAGGTAAAAGAAGAGGGGATAAACGATTTCGCGGCATATGTCTTGCTTTTTCATCAGGATGTTTTTCGTACCGCGATAAATCACTTTATGAAAGACATAGGGCTGGAGGCTTACCGTAAGTTGCCGGAAAAATATAACGCGATGTTAGCGTATTTTTTCGGAAAAATAGGCTACGAAGGGTGGCTGGAAGACGAAGGCCGCGGAGAAGTTAAGTTTACAGACATTAACGGTGAAAAACGGGAAGATCTACAAAACTTGATCGATCTGACGTCTCCCGTTTTTTCTTTTATGGAAACGCGTAAAAAAGCCGTGAAGAAGGTCTTGGAATACGCTCTGTCGGCGCTTATTCAAAGGGATCGTGAAATAGTGACGATGTATTACGGCCTGGGGGTTTTTACCGGAAGATATTCAGGCCCGGAAATAGGCGAGCGTTTCGGGCTTTCAAGGGAAGCAGTATCCCAGATAATAGCCAAGGCGCTTGAAAAGATGCGCTTTGCTATAAAAGCTTTATACGCGGAATTTTCGATACCGGATCTTTTCGGGGAAGACGCTGTCTGGGACCTGTTCACAGAACAAGCCATGTTCCAGCGGGTACTTTTCGGCCGTTCCGGGGCCGGAAGCCGTATGGCCGCTTATCTGCGTAAATACGGCAACCCCGAGCTAGCCGTTACCGGCAGTGGGGAGACGGACAGGGAGATCCGTGGAAAGCTGCGGAACGCTATAGAAAAAGCAACCCGGACTCATAGCGAAGCTGATGGTATGGCGCATGTCCGTGACGCGAATGCGCGTGAAAAATACGAGATAGAGGGCACATACCTCCCGCATGGAAGGCCCATGGCTTTTATCAGGAACATGGCAAAAAGAATACAGGCTCTTTACGGCATAGAGCTTTTTGTGACTTTAATGGACGAACATGGCAACGAGATCCATGATCTTGGTGGGCCTTTGCGCCAGATGCCGCTTTCCGGGATGATGGGAGCTTTTATAGAAATGGGGCTTATTGCCGCGGAGTCGCCGGGAGGCGATACCAGCGGATATTCGCTTATCAAAAAACCATTTTTCCGCGTATCGGCTGAAGGCGGAGGCGACACTGAATTGAAAAGAAAGGCCTGCGCTTTAGCGGCTTTGTCGTTGAGGAACGAATTGACGTGTCGTGACGGGTCGCATATGGATATAAGTTTTACCCGTGGGACCGAAAGAGGGGATCTCCAGGAACTTCCCGAGGAAGAGCTTGAGCATATCAGGAGGATCATAGATAAGCTGGAGCATATAGATATCCCGTTCGGGGAAGAAGGTTTTCCGGTGCCGATGTCCGCGGCTCCTACCGTTGATGTTAAGGCCTGGGAAGTTGACCTCGAGCCCGATGGTAACGGATATAAAGTGCTGAAAGACGCTGATATAAGAGAATATCTGAGAAGTTCGGCCGAGCGCATAGCCGCGGCCGTCAAAGACAGAGGGATAAAAAAAGTAGTCAGCGTCGGCGGTTCTGGCGATCTAGCGGCGGATCTAGTGAAGTATGTCTGGGATGAGATGTATCCGGGAGAGGGTTTATCGATCGTTTCTTTATCGTCATTTTCAGCTATGGAAAAAGGAGGAACTGTACTTTTGCTTGATGATGTTGTGGGCAGTGGCTTTACTATCCGAGGGGCCGCGGACAGGCTGGCGCGATACGGCGTAACCGACATAGTTACGGCCTCTCTGGTATACAAAGGCGATGGGAGGAATAAAGTTGACATATGCGGATCTGAAAAAAGCATCGATGATATAGGCTGGTTTCCCTGGAACAGGGACAGGTTCAGGTTCCTTAAGATAAGAGGTTCCAGCTTGGCTCTTTCCGTTATAAAACAGGAAGCCTGGGAGAGGTTGCGCGAAGCCTATGATCTTGATCTCAGGAGACTTGCGAGCGACCGGGGATCCTCAGATCGCGTGTTCGGACCAACAGAAGTACGCTCGCCTG
>CAYMBK010000262.1:0-2962 GCA_964388645.1 uncultured Planctomycetia bacterium
AGAGGCGGGTATAGCCCGTTTCGATATGGTAAAACAAAAAAGGGAGGGTTAGATGGACGAGATCAAAAAAGAAGTTTCTAAAATGCAGGTGACAAGGGACAACATATATGCGGTTCTCGCGTATCTTTGGGTATTGTGCCTTATTCCGGTCTTAATGAAAAAAGACGATCCATTCGTAAGGTTCCACGCACGTCAGGGTTTGATGCTGTTCATCATAGAGGTCGCTCTGGGTATAGTGGGGATAATACCTTTTCTGGGAGTGGTTATAGCCCAGATAGGAGGATTGGTTTGTCTTGTTTTGTCGGTACTGTCAATAATCCAGGTCCTTAAGGGCAATCAGTGGAAGATCCCTTATGTGGGAGATTGGGCTGAAAAAGTGATCAATATATAGACGTTTTGGGGATAGCAATTTAAGGGACGCATCAGGTGAAAAAACCCATACGTTTTTTGCTTTTTTTTATATCAGCCGTAGCGATCTTGTCGGCAGGTGTTTATTTATATTATTTGCCTGTTCCGAAAGACGCGGAGGAGAAGGACTACAAGGATATCGTACGGCGTATTTCGTTCGACACGGCGGAAAGCCTTGACGAGTGGGATGAAAAGCGGCTTTCACGGCATTCGACCGATTACTTTGTTGAAAGCATAGACGGCCGAGGAGTTTTGAAAGCCGTAAGTGAAAAAGGGGCGTCAGGGCTTTATCTGAAGGAAACTCTTTCGTTCCGGGACAGGCCTTATGTGAAATGGAGCTGGAGGGCCCTGAAATTTCCAGAAAGAAAAGAGAAAGAAAATTTTGCCAGCAAGGAAGAGTTTGACATGGCGGCTCAGTTCTATGTGCTTTTCCAATCAAGGATGATGTTGAACGCGAAGGCCATACAGTATGTCTGGGCGCATGAGATCCCGGAGGGGGCAGTCGCATCCAATCCGTATACAGATAATGTGAAAATAATGGTGCTGCAAACGGGAGAGAGCGGAGAATGGAAGGCCGAAGAGAGGGATATAGCAGCGGATTATGAGAAGCTTTTCGGCACTGAGCTTGATAAGGACGTAGCCGCTATCGCTTTGATGACGGACGCGGACAGTACCGGCACCAGAGCCGAGGCTTATTTCGCGGATATTGAGATCGGTTATTTGCCGGTAACCGGAACAGGCGTTCCGGAAGAGCAATAAAGCGGTTATCTAAAAGGGAGGAAGCCATCAAATATTTGAATAGATCTCTTCAGTCAAGGTACATGCTTATAATGCTCCTCTCAATGGTTTTACCGACGGTCTTTGTGGGAGGGTGTCTTTATTATCTCATTATGACGGTCATGGCCGAAAGGATAGCTTTCCCCGATATTATAGCCAGAGACCTCGGGCCGGTCATTCAGACTATAAATTTCCTGCTTCTTGTGGGGCTTCCGGTAGTTTTCGCGGTGCTGATAACGTGGGCGGCCGTGCTTTCCTACAGGTTCGTGGCGCCGCTTGAAAGGCTGGAAGAAGACATAGAAAAGATCGATAACGGGGATTACACTGTGCGCATACAAATAGCGAAAGATCATGACCTTTTCCCCATAGCGGATGTGATAAACGATCTGGTTTATAAACTTGAAACTCACGAAAGGAAGGAATAAGTGGCTATAAACAAAAGTGCTATAGTTGACCCATCGGCCCGGATACATCCCGACGCCGAGATCGGACCGGGTGCGATAGTCGATGGGGGCGTTGTTATCGGAAGCGGTGTCAAGGTGATGGCGTATGCCCATATTTGCCGGGGTACGGAGATAGGAGAGAACAGTGTTATTCACATGGGAGCGGTTATCGGCCATGAACCGCAGGATTTTTCCTACAAGGGACAAGAGAGTTTTACCCGGATCGGGAAAAATACAGTTATACGTGAGTATGTAACTGTTCATCGCGGCGCTAAGGAGGGGTCGGCGACTATTGTAGGCGACAACAACCTTCTTATGGTGCAATGCCATCTCGGGCATAATTGCCTCACCGGTGACAATGTGATCGTGGCCAATTCGGCTTTACTGGCAGGACATGTAGAAGTAGGCAGAAACACTTTTATATCGGGTAATGTTGTTTTTCATCAGTTCTGCCGTGTCGGAGAATTTGCCATGATAGGCGGGTTTACCGGGGTAAATAAGGACGTGCCGCCTTACGTGATAGTAAGGGGTCCGTCAGCGGTGAGAGGGGTTAATCTTGTAGGCCTCAGAAGAGGGGGCTTCAGCCGGGAGTCCATAAAGGAGATACGCGAGGCGTATTCGATATTTTTCAGATCGGACATGAACACTAAAGAAGCGGTTTCTAAAATAAGGGAAACACTGCATTCTCCGGAAGCCGACGAGTTCGTCAGGTTTGTCGAAAATTCAAAACGGGGTATATGCAAATACAGATATGACAAGGAAGAGTATTTTGAGTAAAGGTGTTTGCTTCCGGAAGTCGTTTTGCGCTTTCTCGCTGTTAAAGCCGGCGTTGACGTACAGAAAAGCCTTTTAGTTGAAAAAAGTGTGTGGTATTAAACTTATTCAAAGCATTCAGGGAGGTAATCATGCAATTCAAAGAGGATATGGATAAAATGGCGAAAAAATATCAGCCGGCGGTTAAAGAGGCCGGAAAACAACTGACAAAGGCCGTAAAAGAAGCCGAAGAAGAGATGGCTAGGGTTTATAAGACAGTCCAGGCGCAGATCGAGATACAGATGACAAAGGTGCAGAAAGAGAAGTTATATCACACGATAGGAAAGGAAGCCGCGGATATGATGCTAAAGGGTGAACTTGAGATCCCGGTTTTTGACAAGTACATCGAAAAATTAAAAGCTCTGGATGTTACGACAAAAAAGAAGAAGCTTTCCATCGCGGCTATAAGCCGTTCTAAGAGAAAAAAGAGCAGTACTTCCAAGAAAGGGTCGCAGGGATAAGGCGGAATAGTTTTTATTATGCATGAAAATGCGCTGCCGAATCGCCGGAAAATAAAAAGA
>CAYMBK010000263.1:0-3901 GCA_964388645.1 uncultured Planctomycetia bacterium
TGG
This sequence comes from uncultured Planctomycetia bacterium, assembly GCA_964388645.1. Classification (GTDB taxonomy): domain Bacteria; phylum Omnitrophota; class Gorgyraeia; order Tantalellales; family Tantalellaceae; genus SLID01. The sequence continues at coordinate 4 of CAYMBK010000263.1, forward strand.
AACGAGGACGGCACGCTAAGCCATAAGGTGTTAACAGAAGTCCAGGCGGCCGACAATAACGCTATCGCTTATATTTATGAATACTGGGACGATGGCGCTTTGAAAAAGAAGATAGGGCTTCCCGGCGCGGACTATTCGAATGCGGCCGATCCTGTTTTTGACTGGACTGACAGGGTGATAGAACACATGTACGACATTTCCGGTGAATGGGAGGAAACGGTATGGTACAACAATGTTAGCGGGAACCCGCTGAAACAACTGAAGAGAACGGGTGAGGCACAGATCTGTTTTGACATTCCCGGATTCGGATGGTGGAGTCAGATATATTGGAATGCGCACGGAGACGTGAGTTATTATAACACGATCGAGGATAGCATCGCGAACCAGAAGGGATGGTATTATGGGCCTGATCGTGATGTTGTAGAAATGTATGTTTATTATGACAGCGGATATGTCCGGTATAAAAGCGAATATGAGTGGAGCGATACAGCTTCCGCGTATGTATGGACAAGAGCTTATGAATATCACAATGAGGACGGGTGGAAATGGAAAGCTAACATCGATGACAAAGATATCATGGGACATCCTGAGACAATGGTGCTCCCCGAAAAACCGCAGCGAACCGGCCTTGAGTCGATGGCAATGGTGGACGGGGCCGTTCCCGCGTTTTATGGTGAAGACTTGTCCGCCGAAATGCGGGTTTTCCACGATGAGGTTGAGGGTCTTAAAGAAAGAGCGTCGGGTGAGGGTGTCATGGTAGCTGTCTTAGATAGCGGCATTGACGCGGATGCGCTTGCGGGATATCTGGCCGATCCGGTCGATCTTAGCATCGGTGTCGGAAGTTATGACGACACTATGGGGCATGGAACAAAAGTAGCGGCCATAATATCGGAAACCGCCCGGAAAGCCGAAATAGTCGACCTTAAGGTTTTTGATGATTCCGGACAGACGACGTCGAGCGTGGTTTCTGACGCGATATATCAAGCCGTGAATATGGGAGCCAGAGTGCTTTCTATGTCCTTTAGCTTGTTCCCGATAAGCGCTCAGCTGGAAAGCGCCATAGATTACGCTTTTTCAAAAGGGGTGGTAATGGTGGCCGCGGCCGGGAACGAAACCAGTAAAATACTTGATGCCAGTCTTGCCGCGCAGGACAAGGTTATTACAGTGGGATCCGTGGACGGTGACGGTAAGTTCTCGGCATGGAACAATTACGGCAGCCATATAGACTTGTACGCTCCATGGGACACTATAACCTTCACGGACAGCAGCGGGAACGACGAATCTGGAACTTCTTTCTCCGCGGCTTTCGTAACGGGTCTTACGGCGCTTATACTCGAGGAGAACCCGGATTATGCCGTTGATGATGTTCTCGGGGAACTTAAGCTTTTGGCGTCTATTTTCTCAGGTCTTCCGGATATAGCCGCGGATACCGTTTCGGAAAAGGCCGAAGGCGAAGAACAAGATCGCGTGAAAGGCGCTGATATCGAGGAGGTCCTGGCTAAATATGAGACTTTGAGAAAGAACCGTGAGCTTTTCAGCGGGCATGATGTTAAACCGGAAGGACTGGCGGTGAATTCTATAGACAAGATGCTCGCGGTTATGCCGGCATCTCATGACCCTGCGCTAAAAGGGGAGATAATTTCCCTGCTTAGGACCCTGGATGTGATGTATTATGTCGATTGGCCCGATACAGGGTTGCCGCTTGATATGTCCGGCGATGAGGGCAGGGCCGAGAAGGATGAATATTAAATCATTATCCGATTGGAATTTTTGTCGGAAAGGAGGTATAATATATAACGGGTTACGGGAGAGGAACGTTCTTTCATACGTTAACGGAGGTAAGGAGGGAAATGTGAATGAATCCTTGGAGGAGAAAAGAAAATATCCGAGAATCAAAACTCACATCCCGGTCAGGATAAGGAAAATGAAAGACGGAACGACCGCGGAGGGAGAGAGTTCAGTCACGAAGAACCTCAGTACGGGAGGGATACGTTTTAGGACAGGGGATTTCATCTCTATGGCATGCAGGTTAATATTAGAGCTGGATATCCCGATGTTCACAAAACCGGTGAAAGCCATTTCTAAAGTGGCTTGGATAAGGAAGATGCCTGCCGGAAAAGATTATGAAGTAGGCAATCAGTTCCTTGAAATGTCGAAAGAAGACAAGGAGCTGGTTTCGGAATATGTTAGCAGTTTGAACCTGTATAACGATGCCGATCTGTCCGAGTCTGAAGGTGGAACGACGGAGGCAAGCGTTCAGGACGTTCAGAACGCCGCTTAGACGGAGAGATGGTTAGTTGTTTGGTGGGAATGTAAATGTGCTTAAATAAAGCGCACGGAGTATGTGAGTACGTCCGTGCGGTACGGGAGAAAGATGATGTCACAGGAAAACAAAATGGAACAGAGGAAACACCACAGAGTCGCGGCGCACTTGCCGGTAAAATATCGTAAGCTCAGCGAGCCGTGGGGTGCCATGAGAGAAGGCACCGTGACTTGTAACATAGGCAAGGGAGGAGTCAATTTCAAGGCGAAGGAGTTTATGCCTAAAGCCGGCAGAATAGTCATGGAATTTGATGTGCCCGATAGGAAGCCTCTTAAGGCGATATCGAGGGTAGCCTGGATACTGAAGTCACAGCATGGCGAAGATTACGATGTGGGAAACCAGTTTCTGGAAATGTCACGGGAAGATAAAGAAGCGCTAAGCTCTTATTTGGAGGAAATGGTTTCAGGATCTGCCTGATGGGGAAGGCGTAGAAGCGTTTTTTCCCATCAGTGCGGGTCTTCCTTCCTTTATAATGCGTTGACAATCCACTATTAGTTGATATAGAATTGAGATATTGTTTCGGCCTGTGTGCCTTGCAATATCGCCTAACGGGGCCTGTGAAAACCTGTTTTACGAGTTTTTGAAAGGCTGTTATTGATGTTAGAGGCTGGTTTTGAGCCGGCCGCGGGCGGGATCGGACGTCCCGGTGACGGGTTTTCTTATCGAAAAGACACGGTCTTTGGTTTTTACCGACAGTAGTGACTATGCTTAACAGATCATTAAAGATAGTTTTGTTGTGTTTTGCCGCAATGTTTTTTATAGAAAGCACGTCAGCGGCGTTCTGGATATTCACACCTAAAGATAAAAAATTCGTTAATCCCAAATATGCGGTAAAAGACACCCCGGAGGAACAATTCGAGTGGGCTATGAGATTTTACGAAGAGAGGGACTTCAAGCGCGCCGCGGAAGAATTCACAAGGCTCACAGAAGGCTACAGCGATTCCGATGTCGCTCCGGAAGCACAGTATTATGCCGCGCGATCCTATGAAGAGCAGGGCAGGTACTGGTTTGCTTATCAGAATTACAAGAAGACCATAGATAATTATCCTTATACCGTGAGGATGGATGAGATCATAGAAAGGCTTTATAATCTTGCCAATGCCGTGGAAAACATTGAAACCGCTAAATTAATGGGTTTAGAACTTTCAGAATCCATGGAGAGGGCAGCTGAAATGTACAAGACAATAGTAGACGCGAGCCCTTTCAGCGCATATGCGGATAAATCTCTTTTCAGGCTGGGGGATGTGAACAGACGTATGAGAAAGTATAACGACGCCGTTCAGGCATACGCGAAAATAATGGAAGATTACCCCGAAAGCCCGCTTGTTCCCGAAGCCAGGTACCAGCTTGCTTTTACCAGATATGAGGCGTCTCTGGATCCCGAATATGACCAGGAAAGCACAGAGCAGGCCTTGAAGGAATTCAAGGAGATAGCCGCGACTACCCCTGTTCCAGCCATAGCTGGCGAGGCAGACAGAGTGCTTGCCGAGCTTAGGGCCCGGAAAGCAGATAGTGCCCTCAAAATAGCCGAGTTTTATGAAAAACAGGGAAGGTATACGAGCGCCATAATGTACT
>CAYMBK010000264.1:0-2782 GCA_964388645.1 uncultured Planctomycetia bacterium
GACGAACCGACCGCCGGGCTGGACCCCATAGTTGCTTCGGTCATTGACAAGCTTATAATCGATCTTTCGAAAAAACTTCAGGTAACGAGCGTGGTTGTAACGCATGACATGAAAAGCGTCATGGCAATCGCGGATAGGATAGTGATGCTGTATGAGGGGAAGGTCCTGGAAACAGGGACCCCTGAGGAGATAAAGAACTCAAGGAATGAGATGGTCCAGCAGTTCATAAACGGCAATTATGACGGGCCCATAAAATTCTTTCAGCAGAAGGACGATTATTTGGAGAACCTGACACAGTAGGGTTCCCGTGGGGTGTGTTTTTAAAACGCGCAGAAACGATACCTGTCGCGGAAAAACAGGAGAGTACAATGAGGATACCGAATGAAATAAAAGCCGGGCTTGTGGTGCTTATGGCCGCAGGAATAGGAGTTTTCTTTTTTGTGAAAACTTCGAGCGTAAAACAGGAAACATATGATATCAAAACGAGTTTTACCTACGCGGGAGACCTCAAGGTGAACGCCGTGGTAAAACTTTCCGGCATTGAGGTCGGGAGGCTCAAGGATATAAGTTTCGTGTATGAAAAAGAAGCAACAAAAGTGGACTGCCTGCTGGAAATAAATTCCTGGGCAAAGGTCAGGAAAGATTCTATCGCCTACATAGGCACCGCGGGTTTTGTCGGGGACGCTTTTATCGGTATTACGCCCGGCAATTCCTCCGATTTCGCCGAAGCCGGAGTTGTCATCCCAAGCGAGGATCCGGTCGAGATGAGAATGCTTATGAAGAAGGCCGAGAACATAGCGAACAGCCTTGACGAGATATTGACAGAGGTCAAGTCCATAGTCACGGACAACAGGCCTTCCGTCGACACTATCGTGAGCAATCTTGAAGCTACTACGCAGAACTTTAAGGAATTCAGCGACGATGTCAAGAAAAGCCCATGGAAACTCCTTTTCAAAGGAGAATAGACGGCCTGGATCCGGCACGCCCTTCTTATGAGGAAAACCAATAAAGATATCCTTACCTACGGATCCGCGCTTTTGTTATTATTCGCGGCGCTTTTTTCTTTTTCTTATTTCCGTGTTTTTGACGGTTTTGAGTTAGGCACGTACGATTTCAGGTATCGGATAAGGCCCTCGCAAGAGGTGTCGCGGGATATCGTTATCATAGAGATCGGCGACGATTCCATAGAAAAGATCGGGCAGTGGCCTTTTCCCCGTAATTATCACGCCCTTTTGATCAACGCCCTCGATTATGCGGGCGTTCAGGACATAATCTTCGATATTTTTTTCAGCGAGAAGACCCAGGAAGACGAGGGATTGGCGGCGGCCGCGGCGGATTCCGGGAAAGTTTACCTTCCGTATGTGTTTGATATAGACAGATCTCCGACAGACAGATCAAGCGTCCGGGCTCTCGGTTACGCCGCGGGTATGCTGCCGGAACTTGAACAAGCGGCCAAAGCTACGGGGTTCGCTAATGTAGTTCCGGATATCGACGGAAAGGTCCGCAGGATGCCCCTGTTCATCAATTACGGGCAGGAGGTATATCCTCTTATTTCGTTCAAGGCGGCTCTGGACAGGAAGAACATTTCCTTCGATGATGTACGGATACTGCCCGGGGAAAAGGTTGCCATACCGGGAGAGAAAGATATACCCCTTGATGAGGGTTCGTATCTTTTAGTAAATTACGCGGGCAGGTGGGGTGAGGGGTTCCGGCATTTCTCTTATGTGGATATTTTACAATCTTATCTGGCCGATGTTACAGGCCAGGAGGCGGTTTTAGACCTGTCATCCCTGGAAGGCGCGGTGTGTTTTGTCGGCGTTACCGCGAGCGCTTCTCCGGATGCTCATCCCTCACCGATGGAAAATATGTATCCCGGCGTAGGGGTGCATGCCGGCGTTTACGACAGCGTTATACGTGGAGATCACATCCGCAGGCTGGGCAGAGTGCCTAACATGGCTATACTCGCCCTGGTTTGGTTTTTTGCCGTGTACTGCACCCTCAGGCTTAAGAAACGTTTTGCGGGTATGGCCTTTTTTCTTATAGCGGCCGGGTATTTTTGTTTCGCTCTCATTCTCTTTCTGGCAGCGGGAGTGTGGGTAGATCTATTCTATCCTATTATATCCACACTTGCGGTGTATTTCATGGCCACGCTGAAAAAATACATGGAAGAAACTCAGAAACGCGAAATGATGGAAAAGGAATTGAACATAGCCAAGGACATACAGGAAAGTTTTCTTCCCAAGGCCCTGCCTGATCTGGGAGACATGGAAATAAGCGTAAAAATGATAACCGCGAAACAGGTCGGCGGCGACCTTTACGACATCTTTGATCTCGGACAAGCAAGGGTGGGCATAATGATCGGGGATGTTTCCGGAAAAGGGTTCCCCGCGGCTCTTTACATGGCAAAAGCCACCAGCGTGTTCAAAACTTATGTGGGGTACGGAGGCCCCGGGGAGGCGGTAAAAAAGACCAATGACCGGCTTGCTTCGGAAAGTTCTTCCGGCTTGTTTGTTACTCTTTCTTACATGGTGTTCGACACAAGGGCGGGTAAAGTGGAATTTGCCATGGGCGGACATCTTCCTTCCATAATGATAGAGCCCGACGGTAACGTCGAACTCTTAGACGTGGAATGCGGCCTTCCTCTGGGTATGATGGAATGCGATTTCAGCGAGGGTTCACGAGGATACGTTCCCGGCAGTATTTTCGTATTCTACACCGACGGCGTTACAGAGGCGATGAACAAAAAAGGGGAGATGTTCTCCCTTGAAAAACTTACGGGGCT
>CAYMBK010000265.1:0-3640 GCA_964388645.1 uncultured Planctomycetia bacterium
GAAAAAGAAGGAAGGATATTTCTGAATGAAGACCGACGGTATGCACGAGGAAAAAATACTGAGGCAAAACCATAGCGCGGACCTTCTCCGTATTTCGACGGCCGGAAGCGTGGACGACGGAAAATCCACTATGATCGGCAGGCTTCTATATGAGGCAAAAGGCCTTTATGAAGACCAGCTGGCCGTTACCCGTAAAGACTCGATCCGGTTGAACCGGGAAACACTGGACCTGTCGCTGGTAATGGACGGGCTAAGATCAGAAAGAGAGCAAGGAATAACGATCGATGTAGCCTACCGTTATTTCTCGACCCCAAAACGGCATTTTATTATAGCTGATACCCCGGGGCACGAACAGTATACCCGGAACATGGCCACAGGCGCGTCCACGGCCGATCTCGCCGTCATACTCATAGACGCCAGGAAAGGCCTTCTGATCCAGTCTAAAAGGCATTCTTTCATCGCTTCTCTGCTCGGCATCAAACACTTTGTGATAGCCGTTAATAAAATGGATCTTGCCGATCATTCCCGTGAGGTTTTCAACAATATAACGCGGGACTTTGATAATTTTGCCGGCAGACTGCGGGTGCCGGATATAACATACATACCCATCAGCGCCCTCAAGGGCGACAATATCGTCAAGAAAAGCTCCAGGATGCCCTGGTATGACGGTCCTACCCTCTTGAGTTACCTTGAAAATATACATGTCCTCAACGACCGCAATCTTATAGACCTTCGTTTCCCCGTCCAATATGTACTGAGGCCCAACATGGATTTTCGAGGCTACGCGGGACAGCTGGCCTCGGGCGTGGTGCATAAAGGGGACGAAGTGCTTGTTCTTCCCTCACAAAGAAAGACACGGATAGGCTCTATTGCCGGATATGACGGTGAATCTCCGGATGCTTTCGCTCCCGGGTCCATTACCGTAACACTGGAAGACGAGATCGATGTAACCCGCGGGGATATGATAGTTCACTCCGGGAACCTGCCTAAGATACGCCGTGAGATCGACGCCATACTCGTATGGATGGACCAATCACCTCTCAGTACGGGAAAAGTTTACTGGATAAAACATACAACTCAAATGTTCAAGTGTTCTATAACGCGGCTGCAGTTCAAGATCGATCCCGCCTCGTTAAGCCGGCATGAAACCGCCTCGTTGGAACTGAACGATATCGGGCGCGCGACAATACAATGTTTTCGGCCTATTTTCTGCGACGAATATACTAAGAACCGAAACACGGGAAGCTTCATCCTGATTGACCCAGACACAAATATGACCGCCGCTGCCGGCATGATCATCGAAAGAGGCCGGCTTCCCCTTATGGCCCGGAAGGAGGACAAGGATATTTCCCGGAACGAAGTTATCCACCGCCATGAGGGTGAGGTTTCCGCCAAAGAACGGGAACGCATCACAAAACAGCGACCCGTAACATTGTGGTTCACAGGACTGAGCGGTTCGGGAAAATCCACTATCGCCTACAATGTCGAAAAAAGGCTCACCGCCATGGGCCATTTATGCTATGTCCTTGATGGAGACAACATTCGCCACGGGCTTAACCGCGACCTCAATTTTTCTCCCAGAGACAGAAGCGAGAACATGAGACGCGTGGCTGAAGTCGCGCGCATACTCAACGAATCCGGCCTCATCGTAATGTCCTCTTTTATTTCACCGTATCGCGAAGGCCGCGAACAAGCCGGTAAAATAATCGGAGACGGCCGGTTCATAGAAGTTTTTGTCGATACGCCCCTGGAAACCTGTGAAAAAAGGGACACTAAAAACCTGTATGAAAAAGCCCGCAAGGGGCTTATCACCGAATTTACGGGCGTAAACGCCCCGTATGAAGAGCCCGAAAACCCGGACATCAGGATAAGAACAGACGGATCCACGGCCGATATCTGCGCCGAGAACATAATAGGCCATCTCTTAAGAGAAGGTTTTTTGGCTGGGTAAGCGCCGGATCGCGCCGGTTTACGGAGCTTGACAATATTTGAGACTTGACAACAGGCCGGAACGGTAAATATAATCGGCCTGGGTTAAAAAACACCGGGATAAAGAAAAAAACTTTCGTTTTCGGCACGTAAAGTTCCATAAGAGCAAAAATGAAAAAAAAGGCATCTTTTATGTATTCCGGAGGGGCAGCTGTCGTCACCGCGCTGGCGCTGGACTGCGTTTTTGTCGTGGCGGCTGACCTGGCTTCTTTCATACTCAGGTATGACGGCAAGTTCCCCGCTACTAATTTCGGGGCCTACCTTAAGATCGCGCCTCTCATACTGGTGCTGAGGATCGCGTCTTTCTACGTTTTCGGCCTCTACACCGGTCAAAAGTATAAAAGTAATTTTTATACTTTCATAAGTGTCTTAAAGTCCTCTACAATGAGTTCCGTGCTGATAATTTTCGGTGTGTATTTCATGGACATAGCAAAATACCCCAGAGGTATAGTCATCCTCTCCTGGCTGATGACCGTCATTTTTATTTCCAGCTGGCGGCTGGTGTTGAAAGAGTTCGTATCGATATATCTCGGTAAGGATTTCTTTCGTTCATGCGTGGCGGTAATAGGAACGTCAAAAGAAGCCGCCGAAACAGCCATGCGTTTTATGAAAAACAACATCAGAGATTACGTTTTTGCCGGGTTTATAGCTGCGGGAAGCGAGCGCTATGAGCACATAGGCCCTTCAGAAGTGCTCGGTCCGATCGAAGAAATGGAAAGCATTGCCGCAACGCACCGCTTAAACGAGGTCATCCTGGCTGAAAGCGATCTCGGGCCAAAAAGGATATCTGAGCTGGCGATATTGCTTGGTAAAAATAAGATCTCGTTCCACACGGCTCCTTTTGCCTATGATACCTTCGTATCTAATGCCCTGCTGGCCGAAAATGCTTTCTGCCCCGCGGAACCAGTGGCTTGCCTTTCGCCGCCGGCATGGTACTGGAGCATAAAAAGATTGTTCGACATTTTCTTCGCGGCAGGGCTTCTTGTGCTGACACTTCCACTTTTTATCATAATCGCTATAACCATAAAAATAAGCTCTCCCGGCCCCATACTCTACCTCCAGAAACGTATCGGGCGTAACGGCGAGATATTCGTTATGTATAAGTTCAGGACCATGTGCGTTAACTCGGAAAGTCCGGGACGGCCTAAATGGGCTGTAAAAAAAGACGCCCGTGTTTTTCCCGCCGGAAGGATCATGCGAATATTCAGGCTGGACGAACTGCCGCAGCTCGTCAACGTTCTAAAGAACGATATGAGCCTCATAGGCCCGCGTCCGGAAAGGCCCTATTTCAGCTCAAAACTGATGAAAAAAATACCGTTTTATTCGGAAAGACTCCTGATAAAACCGGGTATCAGCGGATGGGCGCAGGTGAATCTCGGATATACCGATTCTGACGAAGGCGCGCGGGAAAAACTTGCCTACGATATATTCTACGTGCAGAACATGTCATTCTCTCTGGACTTTCTGATACTTCTGAAAACCTTCAGGGTGATCCTCACGGGCCATGGCGCCCAATGATGCCGGTATCGCGTCAGCCGCTTAAACGATGAATGCGGTAAGCTAGGGTGCGCTTCCGTAGCCGCTCAGAGGTCAGGCTGCCTTAGCGCCGGTCAGTGGTCAGGCCCCTACACCGCTATTTGTCGCAAGTCAG
>CAYMBK010000266.1:0-5125 GCA_964388645.1 uncultured Planctomycetia bacterium
AAAGACAGCACAGCCTCGTCCATATAAACGCCGTAAATGCCCCTGCCGGCATGGACACCCTCCATGCCCGACTTTTCCCTTTTATCGAGAAGAAATCCTCTTAGAGTTTCAAGGTCTTTCTCCGCTTCACGCGTGGCCTCCAAATTCACTATAAAATTTTCAGCACCCGTATACGGGAGCTCATCAAAGTCAAGCCCGCGGGATAAAAACTCCATCCTTGCCGCCTCTCCGGCGCCTACGCCCCTCCCTTCCCCTTCTTCCGGCGCGTCAAATCCGCAGGCCACATAATACCGCGATCCCTCCAGCTTATCGATAAATTCAATATAATTTCCTTCATACCGTGACGATCCGAAAACCGCCGTATCCGCCTCTCCGATGGCGGATGCTTCTATATCTTCTAGATCGGCATTCAAGACATATATGTTGCGAAGGCCGTTAATATCGGCGTTCATCCTGGTTTTACCCGCAAGTTCACTATCTCCTTCAACGGCTATGATCTTCTTCGCCCCAAGTTTAGAGGCCGCAAGCGGCAAGAGCCCGGCTCCCGCGCGCAGATCAAGAACCGTTTTTCCGGTTATCAGCTCCGGCCTTGCCTGGATCACAAGAACCGAAGCGGCGTCTGACGGTGAACTCGTAAGGGATAAAAGAGGTATCCCCGGACGGCTGTAAAGCTCAAAAATAATGATGTGATCTGATGAACTTTCTCTTATATCTTCCGGCAGTTTTTCATAATGTTCCGGCGGGATAAAAAAAAGTCCGCCTGATCGGACATATTTCGAGGTTTCTTGGAAAACAAGATCCTTTTCTCCGATCTTAATGCGCCGGATATCTCCCATCTCCATCTCGTCTTTCCAGAACCGCTTCAGATATTCATCCAGGCCGGCGGTGGTATTCTTAAAGGGATACTTAGATGGTTTCAGGACCGCCTCTTTGTCCGGCGCTTCGTGGAAGGCGCTTATCAACCCGCTGACGTGGCGTCTTCGGAAGGCGATCTTGGCTTTCAGAGACCTCAGTTTATGGGACCTGCCGTGTGCCCAGGCAAAAAGCATGCTGAATTTTTCGACGCTCAATTTCATCAGCTTAGCTGTTTTGCCGACCCTTCCGCCGGTTTCTTCGTAAGCGGCCAGAAGTTTTTCAATAAAGGCGGTTTCCTCAAGGGCGTTAGCCGCGCGCACCATCTTGTCAAATTTGCGGGGTGAAAAAAGATCCTTTATTTTCGCGGCTAATTCGGGACTGTCGCCGCTGAAGACAAGCGGAGTGATATACTTTGACGGATCTGAGGCCTTTAATTTTTTTACGGTTGCCGACAGCTTGTCTTTCAGCTCGTCGGCATACTTGTACGGTTCAGAAATACCGGAAAACGGCTTTGCCGGCGCCTCTTCGGATCCTTGCGTGTGCCGGAGAAATGCCGTTATTCCCAGTTTCTTACCTTGTTCTTCAGGAAGGTCAAATTGCAGGATTATTTCCCTTTCCGCCTCTTCCTTCCGGAAAGGAACACAGATGCTGTTCTTGTAACGGTACATCTCTTCCCACTTGAAACTTTTTATCCGGGCTCCGGACTTGTCGAGATGCTCACCTATGAGCGATCTCATAACGCTCACATCTAATCGTTCGGGATATTCCCGAAGCAGCTGTTCTATAACGCGCCAAAGGTATATCAAAGCCGCGTCTTCTTCGAACAATTCCCCGCGGATCAATTCTCCCTGATCCTTCTCTACCAAAACAAGTTTTCCCTCACCATCGGACTCAACACCTACTATGGGATTAAATCTACTGGAAGCGGAAAGAGTTCCGGCCCGAGGGTTATCGTAGCCGGCGGATAAGGCTATGGTGTTAACGGAAAAGACGAGAGCCGTACACAGAGAGACAACCTTGAACCACATTCTGTCAGACCACAATGCACTGCTCATTTTTACAAAAAGATCCCTTTGTTAATATAATAAACTCTAGGATATTGACGAAGAATTATATCATAAAAAAGTAAGGTACGTCAACAGCTGCAATATTTCGTGACAGCACAGTCGTCCGCAGTAAATATCGGCGCCGCCGCGAGGAGGGATCGAAGATGTCGACTAAGTGCTCTCCACCCCCAGTAGTCATCTATAAAGTAGCGAAGTGTTCCCTCCGCGGTCGTTGCGAGGGAGCGAAGCGACCGAAGCAATCTAAAAAAATATTAATTATTTTATGAGATCGCTTCACCCGCCTCCGGCGAGTTCGCGATGACCATGGCGAAAGACTCGGGGTTCGCGATAATGGGCTAGAAACAGGGAGTTCTCGATGGCGAACTGAAGAGGCGACTTTCTCGGCGGGCAAAGAGGTTCAGGCGGGTACATTTTTTTTGAACCCGACCAACTCGCCACTCGGCAACAGAAAACGCCCGTCAACTATTCTTTCCCCCTGACCATCGGGACGAACCTGACTGGCAAAAGGACATCGCTTACATAGCCTTTTTCTGTTCTTGTTATAACCTGAAGTTCCTGGGAGATGCCGCCTACGGGAACTATCATCCTGCCCCCGGGGCGTAACTGGTTTATGAGCCGTGCAGGCAATTGCGGCGCGGCCGCGGTGACCATTATGGCGTCAAAAGGAGCTTCACCGGGCCATCCGCCGTATCCGTCATCACATCTGATGCTGACATTATTGTAGTGTAAATCCCCAAGCTGCTTTTTCGCCTTCTCCGCAAGCTCTTCAATCCTCTCTACGGTGTAGACCTCTCTGGCTATCTCAGCAAGGACTGCGGTCTGGTAGGCACTCCCGGTCCCGATCTCAAGCACACGGTCGTTCGGCCCTATCCCAAGAGCCTGCGTCATATAAGCGACTATGTACGGCTGTGAAATGGTCTGACCTGATCCTATAGGCAGGGGTGAATCATCATATGCCGAATCCGACAGATACCCGGGAACGAACAAATGCCTTTTTACATTCAGCATAGCCCGCAGTACCATCCCATCCTCTATGCCCCTGGCTTTTATCTGTCTATCTACCATCTCACGCCTAAGGGGGGCATAAACATCTTTTTCGGCGTCAAACCCGGAAAGATCAGCGTCCGGCATAAAAAAAATACCTGGTATATCGAAAAATCCGGCCATATATCCACCCGGCGGCCGTTTCGCCCCGAAATATAGTATCCTGCCGGTATCGGCGGAGCTCTCTTACGGCCGTCATCTTTTATTCATAGGAACATATTTTCTTCGATCAGCGACACTTTTATACGCCGGCCTTATTATCTTACCTCCGTTAGCCACTTCCTCTATGCGATGAGCGCTCCATCCCACTATTCTGGCTATGGCAAAAAGAGGGGTAAAAAGTTCGGGCGGTATACCCATCATCTGATAAACGAAACCGGAATAAAAATCCACATTAGCGCTTACGCCCTTGTAAACCTTCCTTGCCCTGCTTATTATCTGAGGTGCCAGTTTCTCTACTTTTTCATGCAAACGAAACTCAGCCATCATGCCTTTTTCCCCGGCTACTTTCTCGGCATAGTCTTTCAATACGGCGGTTCTCGGGTCCGAAACGGAATACACCGCGTGCCCTATCCCGTAAATAAGCCCCGAACGATCAAAAGCTTCCTTGTTCAAAAGTTTCACAAGGTACTTCTCAACTTCTCCGTCATTCTCCCAGTTCTTGACGTTTTTTTTCATATCTTCGAACATCCGCACCGCTTTGATATTGGCTCCTCCGTGACGGGGCCCCTTTAACGAACCTATAGCCGCCGATATGGCCGCATAGGTGTCAGTGCCGCTTGATGAAACAAGATGGGTTGTAAATGAAGAGTTGTTCCCCCCTCCGTGCTCGGCATGAAGCACCATCGCCACATCAAGCAGCCTGGCCTCAAGTTCAGAATAACTGTTATCGGGCCTGAGCATATGCAGTATATTTTCCGCGGTGGAGAGCCCCGGAACAGGCCTGTGTATAATGAGGCTCTTATCCTTGTATTTATGCACATGCGCCTGATACGCGTAAACAGCAAGAACGGGGAACGCGGCTATAAGCTCAAGGCTCTGCCTTAGTATATTGGGTATTGATATATCATCCGGGTTTTCGTCGAAGGCGTACAACGCGAGAACACCTCTTGAAAGGGCGTTCATTATATCTGAACTTGGCATTTTCAATATAGCGTCATGCACAAAACGCCTTTTAAGCTGTCTCAAACTGCCCAAGGTCTTTTCAAAAAGAGCTAATTCTTTTTTCGGCGGAAGCTTTCCGAAAAGCAAAAGATACGCCGTTTCCTCGAAGCCGAAACGGCCCTCAGACGTAAATCCGTCCACAAGCTCGGATATCCCTATTCCGCGGTATATCAGCTGGCCGGGCGCGGGCACCACTTCTCCTCCGCGTACTGCCGTCGCCACGACCTCTCCTATCTGTGTTAACCCGGCAAGAACGCCTTTGCCCGAGATGTCTCTCAGTCCTCTTTTGACATCATACTTGGTGTAAAGGCTCGTTTCTACAAGGCTGCTTTCAGCGGCCATAGAACTCCACCTCTTTACAATGCTGAGCTCTATCTTGTTTTTCTTTACTTTACGTTTTTTTTGGGCCATTCCGGCAGCTTTCTTTTTCATTTTTCCCCCTTCATATTTATATTCGATCACAGAACGCCCGAACTCTTACCCCGGACCACTCCTCTGACTTTTAGAAACTTACCCCGGGAACGCCGGATGCCGAGCTTTCGGCCTCAAAATAGGCCGCCGGACGGGTTACTCCTGCCTGAGCGGCGAAAAATCTCCCGAAGAACGAACGCTGGAAACGGTTGAGATCTTTTACCGAAAGGTTGTATCTCATCCTCTCAACCGCTATCCTATTCTCGGTTCCTTCAAGCTGAGCCTGCAATGTCAGGAAGTTCTGGTTGGATTTGAGTTCCGGATAATTTTCCGAAACCAAAAGAAGCCTGGAAAGAGCACCGCTCATCTGATTAGCGTTCTCTATTTTGCTTTCTATGGTAGCGGCCTGTGACCACTGGCTTCTAAGCCTTGCCACTTCCGTAAAAAGGCCCATCTCCTGCGCGGTGATGCCCTTCACAGTGCTTACCAGGTTGGGAATAAGGTCATTGCGTCTCTGAAGCTGATTTTCAACCTGCGACCAGGCCGCTCTTACCTCTTCGTCTTTCGCCACTGCCCGGTCATAC
>CAYMBK010000267.1:0-4705 GCA_964388645.1 uncultured Planctomycetia bacterium
AACTATACCGCAGGCTATTTTGGTTCCGCCGATGTCCGCTCCTATAACATACTGCCCCATTTCCCCTTCCTTGTTGTTTTCCTCCGCGTCACTGCCCCATCGTGATCCGTACCGCATGCTGACAGCGGAAAACGGCTTCTGCCATATCCCCCTAAGATAACCTGTCACGGAAATCGCTGTAACCGAATTTCCGGACAACTTTTATCTCTCCTGTTACGGGAGAATAGATCCCTATGGACGGAAGGCATACCCCGTTAAATGTGTTGTTCTTAACCATTGTGTAGTGAGCCATATCCTTGAAAACAAGTATATCCCCGGGCTTGACAGGTTTTTTGAAAGAATAGTCACCTATAACATCTCCGGCCAGACAACTCACCCCTCCAAGCCTGTACGTGTGCTCAAACTCCCCCGGGTCCCCCGTCCCCTCTATTTCGGGGCGGTACGGCATCTCCAGCACATCGGGCATATGCGCCGCCGCGGATGTGTCAAGTACGGCAATATCAATGCCGTTTTTTGTCACATCCAAAACCGTGGAGAGAAGATATCCTGTATTAAGCGCCACGGCTTCCCCGGGCTCAAGATAAACCGTCACATCATACTTTTTTCTAAACCTCTTCACTATCGAGCAAAGCTTCTCCAGATCATATCCCGGACGAGTAATATGATGCCCTCCGCCGAAATTCAGCCATTCCATCTCCTTTAGAACATCCCCGAACTTGTCTTCAAATACATCAAGCGTCCGTTCAAGCGGGTCAGCCCCGAGCTCACACAAGGTATGAAAATGCAACCCTGTGATGCCCTCAAGACCCACACCTTTAAACTCTTTTATCGTAATCCCCAGACGGGATCCCGGAAAACAGGGATCGTAGATGGGTACCTTCACTTCGGAGTGTTCCGGGTTCACCCTGAGCCCGGCTTTGATCTCCGGTTTTCTTCCGACGATGCTTTGGAACCTTTTCCACTGGGACGGGGAATTAAAAACAATATGGTCCGCGCACTTCAGGATCTCTTCAAACTCATCTTCCTTATAGGCCGGGGAACAAATATGCACCTCACCGCCGAACTCCTCTTTCCCGAGCCGGGCTTCATGCAAAGAACTGGCGCTTACTCCCGGAAGATATCTTTTTATCAGAGGAAAGGTGCTGAACATGGAAAACCCTTTAAGCGCGAGTATTATCTTCGCTCCGGAATTTTCCTGGACAAAAAGAAGGGTCTCAAGATTCCTCCTGAGAAGGGATTCATCTACCACATAACACGGAGTATGGGTAAAATTAGCGGGTATTCTCATTTTTAGATCGCAGCCGGGTTCTTCACAGAAGGATGTCAGCTCCGCTCCTCTACCGTCCAGGGAAGCCCGTACTCTCCGAGCTTTTCCATGAACGGATCGGGATCGAACTCTTCTACGTTAAAAACACCTCTACCCTTCCATTTTCCGGTGATCACCATCATCGCCCCTATCATGGCAGGAACTCCCGTGGTGTAGGCTATGGCCTGGGCTTTAACTTCCCTGTAACAATCCGCATGATCGCAAACATTGTATATGTATATCTTCCGGGGCTTGCCGTTTTTGATACCGCCTATCATGCACCCGATGTTCGTTTTGCCTTTATAGTTCTCTCCGAGGCTTGAAGGCTCGGGCAAAAGGACCTTAAGGAACTTAAGTGGGACTATTTTCTTCCCCTCGTAATCCACCTCGTCTATCCTGGTCATGCCGACATTCTGAAGCACCCTTAGATGCGTAAGATATTCCTGTCCGAAGGTCATCCAGAACCTTATTCTCTTGAGCCCTTTTATGTTCTCTACCAGAGACTCAAGTTCCTCGTGATACATAAGATACATTTCTCTGGAACCTATCTCAGGAAAATCAAAAGCCTTGTGTACAGACAACGGATCTGTCTCTTTCCACTCGCCTTCTTCCCAGAATTTGCCCCTCTGTGTTATCTCACGTATGTTTATTTCCGGATTAAAATTGGTAGCGAACGCCTGCCCGTGTTCTCCGGCATTGCAATCCATTATATCAATATGTTCTATAAGATCGAAATAGTGTTTCTGAGCGTACGCGCAGAAGATGTTGGTCACCCCGGGATCGAAACCGGATCCCAACACAGCGAGTATCCCGCGTTTTTCAAATCTTTCGCGGTAATCCCATTGCCACCGGTAACAGAACTTAGCTTCGTCGGGCGGTTCATAGTTCGCGGTATCAATATAATTAGTACCGCATTCAAGACAAGCGTCCATTATTGACAGGTCCTGGTATGGCAGCGCCACATTCACGACTATGTCCGGGGCGAACTTCTGTATAAGCCCGACAACCTCATCCTTTTTGTCGGCATCAAGCCTGGCTATCTCGATCTCGCGGCATGTCTCACCGGCTATTTTTTCGCATTTACCTATGGTCCGGCTTGCCAGCATTATCCTGTCGAACACTTCGGGAGCCATGGCACATTTCTTTGTGACCACTCCGCCGACCCCTCCAGCCCCGATAATAAGCACCCTTCCCATTACTGCCCTGTACTCCCTGAAAACATTTGCGGCAAGGATCTACATACCGGATCCTTACTGTTTCTTCTCTTTTTCCTGCAATTCCTGGTGTTTTACACAATACTTGGCGAACGGCACCGCCTTTAACCTGTTCTTGGATATAAGTTCTCCGCATTCATCGCAGGCTCCGTAACTCCCGTCCTCTATCCTTAACAAAGCCTGGTCTATCTGATACAAAAGATCTTGTTCATTCGAAGCCAGCCCTATGTTGAACTCGGTATCAAAAGAGCCCGAAGCGGCGTCGGCCATATGAAAGGGATGAGAAGAAATATCACCCGAAGAATCCATAGAGTTCTTGCGAAGGTAATCTTTCGTAAGTCTTCCTACTTCGCCTGAAATTTTTTCCCTTTGCCTGATAAGTGTTTCCTTGTATTGACCCAGTTCTTTTTTTGTGAGTTTTTTCACTGTCAACATCTCCTATTTTTGGTTGATTTCCGCTTGCGGCCCTAAAAACAGCGTATGTAATAGTATACGCTACGCCGCATGTTGTCAAGGAAATGTTCCATTAAGCAATGCCGCGAGATCGCTTACCCCTTTCTCTTTATCGGGTTCGCGGCGCTTGTTCCGGCCAGATGGCCTGTCGAAAATGCCGCCTGAAGGTTGAAACCTCCTGTGTCACCGGCAACATCCAGCATTTCACCGGCAAAATAAAGACCAGGAACTATCCTCGAGGACATCGTCCTGGGGTCGATCTCTTTCAGGCAGATACCCCCCGCGGTTACCATAGCTTTCTCCATGGAAGCTGTCCCGGCAACGGTAAACCTCAGGTCTTTACAAAGATCTCCTATACGGACGCACTCTTCGCGTGTCACTTGATCTGAAGCCTTATCCGCTCCGGGAATAGCTTCCGAAAGCAGGAAGTCCAGAAGCCGCCTCGTCACAAAGCCCTTAAGGCATTTTTTTAAACTCTTTCCCGGAGAGGACTTTACGCGGGCCGACACGGCAAGATATATCTCTTCACGGGACATATCAGGGAAAAGATCAAGTCCTACGGATAACTTTTCGGTTCTATCCAAAAGCCCGGAAACCGTCTCACTGCTCGTTAGAATTACCGGGCCCGAAAGGCCGCTGTGAGTAAATATCATATCTCCCTTTTCCTTCCTCACTTTACGCGCTCCGGAAAAAATGGTCACGGATACACCTGAAAGCGAAAGCCCCGCAAGAAGCCGGGGAAATCTCTCTTTTACCTTGATCGGCACAAGCGCGGGCCGCAGGGTAACGACGGTATGGCCGAGACGTCCCGAAAAAAGAAAACCGTCGCCGGAAGAACCTGTGGCAGGATATGAGACGCCGCCTGTACAAAGTACTACCCGGCCGGCTATCAGCACCCTGCCCCCGGAAAGTCCTAGACGGAACCCTTGTTCATTCGCGCGATCCAAAGACTCTAGAGACGTATTCTTCAGGGTCTTTATGCCCTGCCGTACTATCTCTTTTTCCAAAAGCTCCAGAACATCGGAAGAGTTACCCTCCTTGGGGAACACACGGCCCCCGTCCTCAACGATGTACTCTAAACCCCTGGATCCAAAAAACGCGATAAGCTCGTCCGGCGGCAACGAGTTGTAGGCGTTTCTAAGGAATTTCCCGTTCTTCCCGAATCTCGCCAGAAAATCTTCCACTCCGGCTTCATTGGTAAAATTACACCTGCGGTTACCGGTCATAAGCAGTTTTTTCCCGAAGGTGTGGTTTTTTTCGATCAAAACCACAGATCCTCCGTTTCGGGAAGCCGCTATCGAGGCCATCATCCCAGAGGCCCCGCCACCTATCACCGCTACTTTGTCAGTTCGCATATATCCGCTATGGTTGATCGCTTTTCACTATCACGGCCGAAAAGCCTTATAGGAGACCTGTTCTGGTTTAGAAAGAAAAACCATGTTGGAGCTTAAAGGCATACGATATCCTCAGAATGATATAAGGACAAGAAAACCAGCATATAATCTCTGAGATGCCTTGTCAGCAGGAAATTCTGTTTGACATGTTCCCTGCCGTTCTTTCCCAGTTCCGCGGCATATCGCGGGTTACTTAAGAATTTCTTTATAGAATATGCCGCACCCTCAATGGAATTGCAAAGGCATCCGGTATAACCGTGTTTTATCTGAAGAGGGATACCGCCCACATTAGAAGCCACTACCGCCTTGGATTTCCATAAAGCCTCCGATATCGTAAG
>CAYMBK010000268.1:0-3485 GCA_964388645.1 uncultured Planctomycetia bacterium
AGTCACAACAACGCAGACAAAATATATCATGCCGCAAATCCCGCTGCCCCAAATGAGGCCCACTAAATGAAGGACCCCCGCCCAGCCGTGATACTTATAGATCTTCGGGATGTGCCTTAGAAAAACCAGGCCTGAGTGAAAATCACCCTTTATCCAGCGTGACCGCTGCCTTACCCATTTACCCCTTAACGGAGTATCTATTGCCTCTTCCAGGGTTTGGACATTGACCATCAAATTCCTATATCCGTCAACCGCGTCCTTGAGCGCCTTTTGTTCGTCTTCTGTAACATTGTATATGTCAAGCCCGCCCAGCGACTTAAAAAGAGCTGTCGGCATAAAATATGTTGTTCCGGGCAAAGGGAAGATCGTCCTAAGGCCGGCCAGTCCGGGAAGCACGAGTTTAAACCAGGTCATATAATCTCCGCTGAAATTCCTTGTCGTCCAGCTTTTGGGCCAGTTAAACCAATCGAGCATACCCCCAAGAGAGGCCGGTTTCGCGGATCGCTTGAACTCTTTTATAAATTCTTCTTTTACCGCGTAAAGCATGCCGGGATCTTTTCGTATGCCTAATCTCCGGTATACCATTTTCATAGAGAGATCGATCCCGTACCGTTGAGCCCTCTTAAGAAGGTCCGGGTCTTCATCCGCCAGTACTTTACGGCTTATAGCCCGGGTAAAATCATTGATCTTGCCGTTAACGGTAGGCGGCTCTTTTCTCATCCTCTCAGCTAGAAGCTTTATCGTCCCCTCTATATCTTCATACGCGTAAACGAATTTATTCAACACATCAGGATGAGGTTTATCTTCGGCATCAAAGATTATCGAGTACTTGCCTTTTATCGCGTTCAGCGCGTACTGCACGGCGCGCGGTTTTGTCCTCGGCTGCATGGGTTCATACGGTTTGTTCGGACCGGGCATGGGAGTGGCGATAACCTCTATAAGGCCCCGCTTCATAGCAGACTGCAAAAACTCCCTGAGTCTCTCCATTTCAGCGTCCTGATACGGCGTTGACCTGCGCATAACGCCGTAGATCTTGCCCATTGTCGTCAGGTCGTCTTCTTCCGTTAGAATAAGAACCTGTATTTTATCGCTGTCATACTTTATGCGGGAGACGTTCTGCATTAGAAGTTCTATCACGTTCTCTTCCTTATATACCGGAAGCAATATTGTCACATCAAGCGGGTATTTATCTTCTTCCCGACCCCGCCTCGCATGTCTTACCTGTTCAGATTCTTTTTCGGTGATATCAACAAGAGGCGCCAGGTTAAAAGTGGAAGATAGCCCGCCGTCTCTCGCCATAAGTCCCAACGTCCCTATAACCACTTTATATAACGTAATGAGCAGCGCACTCATTACAAGAAAAGCCCCTCCCATTCTCAGAACAGGTATCACGCTGCCCGATGTACTTAAAGAATAGAACGTCCAGGCTATCACTCCGATCGCCGACAAAGCGGCCAGCGTCCAATGAAGGGCTCGGAAAACATAGAACGAAGAGTGCTTTTCTCCTATAGCTTCATATGTAGAGGCCATTTCGCTGTAACGGTCATAGCGTTTACGTACGGTTTCTTTTACGGCGTCTTCCTCGCTTAAAGGAACATCCTCTCCCTTCTCATCATGCTTTCCTATAATGTAAAGCATGATAGCGTCGCTTATGACCTGCTTTTCCCCCGAAGCGACACGGATGAGTTTCTGAAATAGAAGTTCCCGTCCATTCCGGTCTTCTATCTGAAACCGTCTCGACTCGGGAGCGATCCTTATAAGAAAATCTCCCTTTCCTGCCGCGTCCCTGAATTTCACCGCTTCCGCTCTGGCCTCACTTATACAATCATTGAACCTGTAAGGAACGACACTACCGAGAAAAGCCTCGTTCTCGGCACCCGCCTTTTCAAGCAGATAGATATCGTTCCCCAGTAAGTGAGCCGCTCCTTGCGCCATTCTGAACCTCTCATCAACCTTATCGATCGCGGTGATGATCTGGTCCATGGCTTCCCGCTGCCTTGTATGCCGCGGCCTCTTCATACGATCCGCTATCCCTATAACGAAATTAAGAAAAGTCAGAACACCGCTCCAGCTCATGAGGTCCCAGCGCCAGCCGCTTCCCCTCCGGATCTTTCTGTCTTCAAGGATAGCCCTGATATCCGGCTTTTTGAGATCCTCCAGGATCTCTTCCATCAGCTTTTCAGCTTCCAGCAATTTCTCCCCGGGTGAATAAAGCTTTACTCCGGGCCTCTTTTGTACGCTTTCCGTCGCGGTACCCGCTTCTTGTTCCTTTGCGTATCCTCTCTCACCTTCACGCAAAACCTCGGTCTCTCGGGTCTTTATGTCCCTTTTCAGCAGAAAATGCCCTGCCGCGTATATCACAAGCGCTGCCGCCGATCCTATCACCAGTCCTGCCAATGCCACCAAACCCGCGGTTTCGAGCGAAGGAACAACGGGAAAAACAGCTCCCGAGATTTCCTGTGTTGCCGCGCCGAGCATCTCTGACGCTGCCGGTGCCTCCCACCCCATCATACTGCCAAACTCCCTGTACACGGCCGACAATGTCCTGGCGAACGGCACGAAAAAACTGCCTGTAAAAAACCCGACAAGCGCTAACACCGGGGCGATAAAAGGAAAGGCCTGCGCCATATATCCGAAACCTGAATTTATGAGGCTGAAAGATCTTCCAAAAACGGCGTTAAAAAAAATATGCCCCGCCTCGTGCAGAAAATAGAACCTTTGGATCATTTTCGGCTTTTGGCTCATCGCGGCTTTGTCGACATATAATTTTCTTCCCTTGACATAAGCTATCTCTTTTCTTCCGGGCTCGCGCTCAAGGGCTTCCCGGAAAACCCTTATAAGGCGTTTGTTCCCGGTTGTTGAAGGCCTGTGCCACCCTCCTGCAAGATAGGCGTTCCACTTCTCAAGCCTTCCTGAAAGATCCAGCAGCTGGTATAAGAACACGGACACAACAGGCATAAACGATAAAACCGGTATAAAAATAGCCGCGGAAAGTTCGGTCGCCAGGGGCACTGTGTAAATATAGATCATCAAAGCGGCGGCGGCGCTCAGGAAAAGTCCGGAAAAGATCCAAAGAGCCATACCCGTGCCTTCCGCGGTTATCGTCTTGATATCCTTTGGAGGTTTTTGGAAGAGGCCGTCCGCTTCTGATGCCGTCGGAACTATTATCCGGGGATCCGGGGCCACTATGCTTGGTTCCGTTTTTATGCTCACTGTAAATCCGGAATCTCCCTCTCCTTCTTGCCGTGTAATGGGAATGATCTTCCTAGCTTCGTCACCACCTTTTTCCCGCGGCAGAAAACTCCTCGGCGGCATTTCGTCGATTCGGATGATATTCCCCTCGGCCTCCGGCTTTTCTCCCCCAAAAATAGGTATCATTGCTCCGAGGAAAAGAGTTGCTTTCACTCCGATCCCCGCCATATCGGCGGGCGGAACAAAAAAAGATGAAAAAAAAGCTATCACGGCCCCCGAAAATTCCCAAAGCA
>CAYMBK010000269.1:0-4075 GCA_964388645.1 uncultured Planctomycetia bacterium
GGCCTCAAGTATGCGTGTTGTGCCGAGGCCCGTGGTGTTACCTGTAAATTCAGGCATGTCGAAAGAGATCCTTACGTGTGACTGGGCCCCCAGGTGGTATATTTCATCGGGTTTTGTCTTATACATGATATCCATCAAAAGCCACGGGTCTGAGAGATCGCCGTAGTGGAGGAAGAGTTTAGCCCCTTCCTTGTGCGGATCGATGTAGATATGGTCTATACGCTGCGTATTGAAGGTACTGGCCCTTCTTATGATGCCGTGCACCTCATACCCTTTAGAAAGTAGGAATTCGGCTAAATATGAGCCGTCCTGGCCGGTTATTCCGGTTATCAATGCTTTTTTCATGGTTTTCCTTTACTGGTTCAGTGGAACTCACCCCTCTTACTTGCTCCCCACCCTCGCCTTGAGAAGCTCTATCTCCTTCTTCAGGCTCTCATACTCTTCTACTTTTTTCTCCAGGAATTTCCTGGTTATTATCGCTTTCTGGGCTATGCCCTTGGGGGTAAGTATATATAAATATGCCCTTTTCTTTTTAGAGGTCTTGAACCTTTCAAATTTTATGAGCCCCCTTTGAGCAAGTGAGTTTATAATAAAATTGACCTTACCCAGGCTTACGTCGAGCTTCTCAACAAGCTCACGCTGGGTGGCGGAGGGGTTATTCTCGATGTGTTCAAGGAGTTTGATGGTTTCGTCGAGGTGCTTCATGTTTTTATAAGTTCAATAAATGAACATATTAGCATTTCCGGCGGTTGATGACAAGCGTTTTTCAGTGAATTTCGGGCTTGCTCTTTCACCTTTTAGCCAAAGGAAGGCCCAGAGCTTTTCTTAAAAAATTCATGTCGGTCTGACTGACCGCGTCTTTGTTCACCGACCCCATAGCCTCCATATGATTAATAAGGTCTTCTAACATAAGGCGGCCTTCTCTTGTTTTTAAGGCCTCTTTCGGGGTCCTGCCCTCAAGGGCAGGTATGCGGGAGCGTATCCAGTCCTTGAGGTAATACTCCCGCTGTTTTTCTTCCAAAGCCTTTCTCACCTCGGGGTCGGACATCAGCCGGCGCTGCTGCTCAAGAGACTTCTGTCTTTCTTCTTCAGACACCGGAGGCATTGACGCTATGTCGCTACCTTCTATACCGATGTATTCGACCATTTTACCAAGGCCTATGGCGAGTTTATTCTTCAGGCGCATCGCCCGTTCCAGCGAATTGGTCTTGCCCAGAAGCTCATCTTCGTGTATGGTCACATGGCCAAGCAGCGTGTTGGTCCAGGACTTCATCCTGCGGTTGCCTTTTTTGGTCCAGACCCAATGGTTTTTTTCTTGATCATCCTTCTCCAGGCCTCTCATGCGTGACAACTTGTCGGCAAGCCCTTCTCCCTTTATGATCTTGAACCTGACATCGCAAAGTCTCACTTTCTCGCCGTCGGTTGTGCACAGGACAGGTTTGGACCCCGAAGGCGGCGGGGAAATAATATCTTCAGCCTCTTCCGACGCGGACGCGACGCCCTGGTAGAGATAGCCTGCCCAGAAGCCGGAGCCGCTTTTAAAGGCGTCACGGGGCAGTTCAAATTCAATGGACCGTGTTGAGGAGTACTCTTCAAAGTTGGCTATAAGATGTTTAACGATCTTGGTAAAGTCTTTCTTAGCGCTTTTCCCGAAAACATACGGCTGGCCGAAATAATAAGCGTCATCGTAAGGACCCACGAAGCGGGCGTGCCATATATCGCCCGGCAGGGCGTCCTGCTCCACGGGTTCGCCCGTCAGGTTGACCGTCCACAGCCGGGCGGTGACAAGTTCCTCGAAAACTATGCTCCCGCTTTGCACCTCCCTGATCTCGTGGCATGTGGCGTAGCTTTCAGATAAATGGTGAAAAGCCTCTTTAAGATCATCCGGAAGGTCGGCGGCGATATCATCCTGCAGGAACATTTCCGTGGGGGTACGCTGCTCCAGGCCGAAACGGTTGTCGAGCACGAACCAGTTCATGTGGAAGCTGTCGGTAAGACCGTTCTCAGTGCCCGGCTTATACATCTCCTCGAAATCGCGGTATACGTTTCTGAGGGCCGCCCCATGTTCGGGATCTCTCTTCAGGCCCTCGGCATAAACCAGAAGTATCCTGAACGCTTCCATGTAAAGATCAAGTTTTGTGCCGGTCTTCATGTCTTCCGGTATGGGACTGAATATCTCCTGCGCCCCGCGGGGCATATCCGCTCCGCAGCATTTCTTGAACTTTTTACCGCTGCCGCAGGGGCAGGGAGAGTTTCTTCCGGTGTTGTTGGACATTTTTTCTCCTTGTGTTATTTATCTGTATAGCGCCTTGCTTATGAACCAGGTTCCTTGGACTCGGGAACGACTGTTCGTGAACCTGGTTCAAGACCTCGCGCCTTTTACCTTGAACCTATATATTCTCTACAAGCCGCTGTATCTCTTCCGGAGAAGGTAATTGTTTTTTCAGTTCCTTCGGCAATTTTGTCGTTACTTTATACTGCGCTACCGCTATAGGCTTATTGCTTTCTTTTAGCGCATACTCCACGATGGTACGCTTCTTTTCTTTGCATACTATTATCCCTATAGACGGATTTTCATGTTTTTCTTTCATCTCGGCATCTAAAGCGGCGAGGTAGAATTGCATTTTGCCTACAAATTCCGGTTTGAAATCGCCTATCTTAAGCTCAAGGGCCACAAGGCACCGTAACACGCGGTGATACAACAGTATATCTATGAAATATTCGCTGCCTTCCACCTCGATGCGGTACTGGTTTCCCATGAAGGCAAATACACCGCCCATTTCTATAAGAAACCGGTTTACCCTGGCCACGATGGCCCTTTCCAGCTCAAGTTCGCCGTGTTGCTCCCCGAGCTCCAGAAAATCAAAGAAATACTCGTCCTTGACCGCAAGTTTAGCCTGATCTTTTATTTTGGGCGGAAGTGTTTTGCCGAAATTTGTCTGGTTGAGAGCCGTTTTTTCATAGGTTTTGTTCTCGATCTGGTGGATAAGTACGTTTTTTGACCACCCCATGCGTTTTGTCATGCGTATGTAAAATTCGCGTTCGAGGTCGTCTTTGCAACTCATGAGAATGATAATATTGTGCGTCCACCCTATTTCTCTCACCAATGGTGAGAGTTTTGCATTTCCCGAGTAAGTCTGAAAAAACTGCTTCATGCGCCAAAGATTCTGAGCTGAAAATCCCTGTATTCCGGAAAACTCCTTTTGCAGATCAGCTGCTAAAGTTTCAACTATGGACTTGCCCCAACCTTCTTTTTTCTGCCTGTCCACGATCATGTTTCCGATATCCCAGTATAGGCCTATAAGCTCTTTGTTGACCTTTTTAAGCGCTTCATACTGGGCAGAGAGTATGCGTTCTTTAACTTGCCTCAGAAAATCAATATATTGCTTTTTATCGGTCAAACCTTTGTTCACTTTTGTAAACTCCTTTTGTCGTGTGCGTTAAGGGGCAGTGGGACTCGCCGGGTTCGTCGTGCGTCGGTTCAGTGGAACTTGCCAAGTTCGTCGTGCGTGGCGCGTCGTGCCTATAATAGAATTATTTCAACAGGTTGGTAATTATCTTTATCATCATATCTTTTTCTCTGGGGTCGCTTGAAGCTATGAGCAGAGAAAGCGCCACAATGGTGTTATCGGTTATCTTGCGGCCGCCGGATGCCTTATCCAAATACCCGTTTTTATCCAGGTAATACACGAACATGATAGACGCGAGACGTTTATTGCCGTCCGAGAACGGGTGATCCTTTATTGTGAGATAAAGAATGTGAGCCGCCTTTTCTTCAACACTCGGATAAAGCTCTTTCTTATCAAAAGTCTGGTATAAGGCGCCTATAATACCCTTGAGTTTGTGGCCATATTCACAGCCGAACAGCTCTGTCGCTTCACCTTTTTCTTTGAGCCGGGTCTTGATCTCAGTAACTATCCCTTCCCTTGCGCATGCTCAAATGTCAAAATGAATGTAGGAGTCTTCTTTTTAGCAACGGTAAGCGATTTATCGTCATATTCACGCAAAATAGTAAGCGCATTAGAGTACTCGTTAAGAAGATCTAAAAGATCATCGGTCTTGCCCGCTATTTGAG
>CAYMBK010000270.1:0-13337 GCA_964388645.1 uncultured Planctomycetia bacterium
GTAATTACAACGATTATAATGATTTACAAAAATGGCTTTATCGGTTTTCAAGACCGCCGCTTTCAACCACTCAGCCACTCCTCCGCGTTTCTACATATAAGGTCTTTCAAAAAAACCGCGGATATCCCCCCGAAGGAGGTGAGAGAACTCTATTAAGAACTACCCACACATGTTTTTTCACTAAACTGAAAATTTATTATACCAGATTTTTTTAAAGCCGACACGAGATTTTTCCTCAGAGGATTTCATTTAGGATCCTTGTATGTGGTTAAAATCCCCGGAGTGTCTTTGATAACACAACCCTGATCATATATAGAACCGCCGGTCACGCAACGGCCAATTACATATTAGACAGATACATGTATCCGTGAGGGTGATCTTTCTCGGATATTCCATGCTTACAGAGACTCCAGAACCGCTCTCTCGGATTCAAAGAAATCCCTTATTTCCTCGAAATTTATTTTCTTTATTTTCAGCGTTTTATCCCCACTCAATAATGCTTTTATGACCGCGATATTATCTCCTTCGACAGGCGTCAGATCCTCAGGGTTGTCTACCAGCCGTTTCATGTAAGAGATCACTTCTCCTGCGATCTTATTTGCCATATCGCCGTTGCCGAGCTTGTCGTGCAGTTCGGCGTCTATCATGCCCAGAGCCCCTATAACAAGACCAACTATGGAATACCTCTCCATGTCATTTTCAATATCAAAATGTCCGGGCACTACACCCGCCAACCTGCCTTTAAGATCGTCCCCCAGAGCCTCTACAAGTCTGGCTCTGATGCCTGCCGCGTCTTCGGGATCGGCATCGGCGTAGACAAGCAGGCCGGATCTTTCATGCGTAGAAAAACCCGGAATACTCTTCGCCGCATTTACCGCATCTTCAAGGCTGCTCTCATCTCCCGTCTTATAGTAAAGCGCGGTCACGTTCACCCCATAGTTTCTCTTAAGCTTTCGTTTTACGCCGTTCCTGACGGCGGTGTATTCCGATCCGTCATAAAGGAGCAGGTCCGCTTTAACCGGAATAATAACGACCCTGGGGTAATCCCCCTTCATTACTTCAGCTAACACATTTTTGGCTAAACGGGAATCTATTTTTGCCTTAACGACGGCAAGAGACAGGTCTTGGTATTCCTTTTCGGGGTAAAGTTCAAGCGTTTTTTCAAGCGCTTCAAGATCCTCCATAGCCGCTGTATCCAGCTTTCCGCCCGCAAGAAGAGCGTGAACGTTAATAAAACGCCTCAGCTGTTTACCTAAGGGTGTTTCCTTGTTAGCAGTAAAAACTCCATCGGGATAAAAAATACGTGAGGTCATCTTGATGATAGAAGCGTGATCCAGGCCGTCAATTGTCTCAAGAGCCTCATGCAAGATATATTCCGCGACGAGAAAGCGCTTTCCCTCGGTTTTCTGCCTATCAACCGTATCAAGAAAATTTATTATGTTTACAGCAAGGGCGTTCTTGTACCCTAGAAGATACTTTTCCGGGCCGTCCACCCTCGCCCTGAAAAAAGAAAAGCCAGATATTGGATCTTCGAGCAAATATCTAACTTTTTCTATTTTTTCCTTGTCCGATGGGGCGGCCTGCTGCTCATAATTTCCCAAGGCAGCTAATGCCGCCTCCCCGGCTTCTGTGAGTATTCCCATAGCGCGGACAATATCCCCATCCTTTGAAGAGGGTAAGACCTTCTGGTTTTTTATGTTATTGATCTCATCTTGGGACAGGCCACTTGCAATAGCGCCGTCTGCCGCATCTCCGCCCGCGGGCGGGCCATGTCCGGATGTTCTTTTTGTTACCTCATAAAACAGATTTGTTAAGTCGCTCTCAAGTTCCTTCCAATTGTTATAGCTGCCCTGAAAATCCTTTGTGGATAACAAAAAAAGCTTAAATTTTTTCCTGAAATAACCTGACAACCTCGTCCGGGCTTCACGCTTTCTTCCCGGATCGTGAACGATATCCTTCTCATCAATAACGATATACCCAGGTTTCTCGTCGGGCAACAACTCGGCGGCTTTGCTGACCCAGTTTTCGATTTTGCCCTTAGGGACTCCTCCGACGAGATCGATGAAAGTTATAAGATCGAACTTTCCCTTGAGATCCTCCGTGATCTCCAGTGAACCGATCTCACCTTTTATTGTTTTTAGCCTCTCCTCTAAGCTAAATTTTCCTGCATAATGTTTCATAAGATCCACTTTAGGTGTCGACAGATCGACAAAAGTAACATCTTTCCCTGCCGCCGCCAGTAGGACAGGCAGCGTTCCCAAGCCATCTCCAACAACCATTATTTTCTGAATGGAAGGTTTTTTGAGGATCTCTTCTAGCAGGTTTTCCGACCTTTCCAGCTCATCTCTTTTAGCAAGTGTTCCAAAATAGGCCCTAACTTCCTCTAATTTGCGCGCTGCCTGGTCCTCTCGGGGCTCATCTTCGGGCTCTCCCTGTGATGGTAATGACGCCGGGGCGATGAGATGATCCGATCTTCCGATGCGATGTCTGACAAAATCGTTCCACGCGAAAGCAAGGGTGTTAAGAGCCAGATGTACGGCAACGGAAGAGGCCAAATAGAGAAACAGAGATAGCCCCAACGGAGCTGATATAAAGGCCGGCAAAAAAAGCACATTAATAACAGCAACCGCCAGCGGCACTATAAAAACGTTCAGAAGGGCAAACGGCGGAGGCCTCTGTCCGTACATTTTTTTCACATTATTCCAATGGCCAAAAACAAAAGCCAGATTGATACCACCCGCTATTAGCAAACCCCACCCGTCGATAAAACTCATCACCGCCCATGTAAGCCCTCTGAATAAGATCTCTTCTCTCGCGACCGACCGAAGGCCAGCATCCTTTTTGTCTATGCTCATTAGTGACGCCGGGGCGATACCGCCTTGAGATTGCGTATCGGGAGGGCTGGTAAGAAGTTTAAGCCAGGCAAGTTCCTTTTCTAGATCTGCCATCCGATCCTCTCTCTGCCTATTCTTTTCATAAGAAGACACACCGAAATGGTCATCAGGGTTATAATCAGAATCCTCACCAGAATACCCATCAGAATCCCCATCAAAATACCCATCGGAAGATTCACCAGGATCTTCTCCGGAAAATTCTATTTCCTGAAGCTCCTCTTCAATTTCCTTAATGCGCCTTTTCCGGACCAGCAGATTGTACTCTCTCATTAACTCAAGAACTTTTTCCTCCTGAGAGGACATTAGCGATGCATTAGCTGTCAACAATCCCCCGAAAATATCAAATGTAACACCGGGGATAGTTCTTAAAGTCAATAAAAGCTTTTTCTCTATTTTTCTATTCTCAACAACCTTCTTTTCCGAGTATGCCCATCTGAAAAAACTCCTCAGGTTTAAATACTTTAAGTACAAGGCCTTTTCATCCTCGGAAAGCGCGTTTGAGTCGGAACCGAGGAGTCGTAATGTGCCGTCAGCTAAAAGGTCGGGGTCCATGATATCACTTTTTACAATTTCCGGCATTTGTTGCATTAGTTCCGTCATCTCCCCAAGGGCCTTTTCGTATACCCCCATTACCATTTCCTCATATCCCGCGTCACTGCTAAAAATCGTATCCGTTAAGAAACTAATCCAAGGGGTAGTATTTTTCACTGTAAACTCAAAATCGCCGTCAGGAGCAAATACAACGGGGACATTCACAGCGTCCCGCCGGTAACCTTTAAGGACTTCATCGGCTTCCGATAATAGTTTCTGTGCTTCTTTGAGTTCTTCGCTTTCAGGCTCAATATAACTTAAAAAAGTCTTGAGCCTGTGTGAAACCAGATCAACTCTCAAGCGAGTCGTGGACAAGGTATCCAAAAGCTCTATTATTCCATCAGGCAGACCACCCCCAGCCAAAAAGACTCTATCTAATAGCCGATCCAGTTCCTTATCAAACGACTTCAACTGTTCCAGATGAGATCCTAACGCAAGAGCAAGTCTCCCTGCCAACTCTCGTCGATCTTTGATACTTCGCTCCGCATCGTCACCGAGCTGCAAAGCCTCGTCTATCTGAATAAGCGCGGCGATCCAAAGGTCTGAAATTGCCTTGTCTCTGTCTTCCGCATCCCAAACCATCTTTTGAAGTCCATCCCGTTTGCTCTTTTCGATATTTTCAGCAATGGACCGAACCTCTATCAACGCCTTGGCGGAGATCCTTTGCGCCGACTCTATTTGTTGCCGGATATTCGCGAGTTTTTTCCTGAGGCTCTTGACATTTTCCCCGGGATATGATGCCGCATCCGGAACTTCATTAGAAAGGATCCTATGAAGATCTGATCTCATAAATTCCAGCTTTTGCATGGACACAGACACATCTAAGTGAGCTCCATTAATCTTTTCAAAATTCTCATTCAGTTTTTTCCGTATTTCCGCTTCAGTCAAGCCCCTCTCCCCTTCCGCGGCGATCCTCCTGCGGTCTTTAGAGCTCATGGACCGGAAGTCAAATGTCCGGAAATAACTTATTAAGCGAAAAACCACGAACACCACAAAAGCCGCCCCTAATACCGCCGAAATGGCACCTATATCATAGATTTCCGCTTCTGCCAGCTGCGGCAATATACCCAGAGCCATCCATGGCGATATGCCCAGAAGTGAGACCGGATTTTCTGTCCCCGCTTCGGGCGAAGCAGAGCGGTGAGGCAGGGCGTCTCCCATTCCCTTGCTCTGCACAAGAACGAAAAAGTTTCTCGAGTTATCAAGCCGGGATAAAACATTTTCAGGAACTCCAAATTTCCTTAGAAAAGTAGCCTGAGGAGTGCTGCCGTGACTCGTAAGCCCCAGTTCTTCGCCCCTTTCTATTAAACCCGGGAAATAAACATCACTTGTGATATCTCTGCCGCCTGGGTCCACATAGGCATCTCCCGGCTTGCCCCTCGCCCCTGGGCCGTACACACGTATATCGTGTAACCCCCCGCTATAAAGCATCGTTGCCGGAGAATAGTCAATTGTGATCAAATAACCTCTTTTAAGCTTTGATGCCATTTTCTCAAGCCATTTTCCAGCTTCAAGATTGACCGGTATGACCCTTGGAGGGAGATCGCCACCGTCAATATCGCGCCTTGGGCCCATAAGGCCGGCTAAACTCTCATGCCCTTCTTCTTTACGAACCCTTTCCAAATAAGCCTCTATATCGGCCCTGTACTCAGAAGAAAGATCGTCCCATACTTCATTAAATGTTCCGTTTTCCTGGTTGTATTCGACATATGCCTCTTGAAGCTTGCCGTTTCTCATGCTCACCTTGTGTACGGGAAAAGCATCGGGAAGTTCGTTCGAAAGAAATACCCCGTTTTCGATCTCTTCAACGGGCAGATCCCGCACGGAGGCTTCTTTCCACCTGACCTTTGAAGGGTACGGCCCTAATTTGTTTTTTTGCGCCTTTATGAGTTCGGGGCTTATTTCAACGATCTCATAGTTTATCGCTTCGAAAAATTTCTTATCTTTCAATGACTCCGCCCAAGAAAGAATATCGAAAGCAAGAACACCGTTGCCCGCGCCCATCTCCACTACTCTAAAATTAAGCGGTTTACCCATATGCTCCCACATATAAGAAAGCTGCTGAGCGACGGCTTCTCCGAAATGCGGAGACATAAAAGACGGACTCGTCACGAAATAATCACCGAATTTTACGGTCCCGCTGGAATAATAACCCCCTCTGCCATAAAGGCACATCTCCATGTATTCACGGAACGTGATCTTGCCGCCACTCGCGTTTAAAGCCTTTAGTATCTCCGCTTTCGCGATCATTGTATTCAGCTGGACGACCATAAAATCATCTTCGATCACCCCGGAAGCGTCGGCAGCGTCGCGAAGCCCTCTGAAGACCGTATTACCGTCCCAATCGATCGCGAAATATTGATCTCCCGCGTTTATGAGCATCCCGGACTTCTCAGGATAGGATATTTTTCCTTCCTGCCATTTAGACAAAAGATCAAAACTAACACGCCTGAACTCTTCTCCCGGCAGGCCCCCAACGTTAATATTTTCATTAAGAAAACTGGCTATAGCCAGGGCAGAATATGTGAAATCCCGCAGCCTGCCCATCACCGAATCCTGATCTCCTCCAAGCAGCGCAAAATACCGGTTCTTGTGTTCTCCACAGATCTCGAACTTAGGCACGATCGATACATAAGAAAACCCGTGCTCTTTCAAAAGATCCACCAGGTTTTCCGTATGGAACCCCCCGGTGACAAGTATGCCCGCCGGTCCTCCCACTTTTTCCTCCTCATGGGCTTTCCTCAGATCCATATTCTCGATGAACGCCATATCCCTTTCGAATGAGTGCCCGTAAAAGTTCTCCATATCTTCCCGGTAGCGGTCAAGATCCCGGACATTATCATCCGGCCTCGCGGTTATTTTATGAACAAACGCGTACCTGTCTATGAAAGATATGAAATTCCCGGCATCAAAAGACCTTTTATTGGCTTTGTAATATTTATAATCCTCTTTAGTTAGGGAGGCATTGAACAGGCTCTCAAGTAAGGCAAGGTTCTTTGAAAGAACGCTCAATTCCCTCTCTTCCCCGCTGCGGCACAACGAATCCTTTATAAGGTCCTCGGCCAAGGCCATCTCTCTCATGACCGCGGACCTGTCAACGTCGTCGTACATAGAAACATACGATATATACCTTTTAAGCTCGGGAAAACTTTCCATCGGCACTCCGGCCAGCTTCGCTTTTGCCGTAAGATCGGCATAAAAGTCTTTTTGCGTGATGCTTCCGGTACGAAATCCGGCAGTGTTGGCGATAAGCTCTCTGATCAAACGATCAGAGAGGGTTTTCTGCAGTACGCCGAGAAGCTCGGCCCTCTGACGGTCGGCATTTTTAAAATCAACATTTTCTTCTTCCGCTAAGGTAAAACCCAGCAACTCTATGTTGGGAATAGAACTACTGTCTACTCCCGCACGCTCGGCCGTTTCTATCAGAAAGTCCAGATATTCACGGAACTCCGCGTTGCCGGATTTGTAGGCCCTGTACCTCAACTCGAACTCCAGGAGATCTTTGGAATACATCTTCGCGATAAGATCGGAAAATACAGAGTTCAGAGCTTTAAGATGGCTTGTCACCTCGTCTTTGTATCTCAGCGAATTCCTATAGGCGCCGAGATTGCCCGCGTAGAGTTTTGTGTCTTCGACTCCCCATAGGCGTATCTTGCCGGGATTGTTCACGGCAAAATACTCCGCCCCGTTCACAAGGCCTTCGCTGACAAAATGATCGGTCACTTTTTCCCGTATACCTCTGTCCTGTATCCGGGTTAGCACCGAAAGGTCGTATCCTCCGGCGCCGCCTTCCAGGTTTACCGCGCTTATCCCGTATTCCCCGTTAAGATATCCTATTATCTCGGATACCTTCTTCTGGCAGGCATAATTGCAATGAGCGTCCTGAATGTGAATAACGGTTCCTGATGCTTTATCCGCTGTGTGCCGGTACGTTACACTTCCAAGATGTTCCGGAAGCACAAAAGTCTCCGGATGAAGCTCTTTTCCCTCATTCGATAGCGCGGATACACGCGGATCTCCTCCGGTAACAAGCGAAGACGCATTCACGGCCGATGCCAGGTCAGATGAGAGTATGTTTATAAAAAAGGCCGCCGCTGTAATAACACAAACCGACCTTTTGAGCTGGTTATTTTTTGATATTGCTATTGCGGCGATCTCCCGTGAATTACCTGCCATACCCCAAAAACTCCTTTTAGATACTTTTCAAATCTTATAACGAACTGACCATAAAAAAACACCTGCCGGAAAACACCTTGCTCCCGCAAGCGATCTCTTATGAAGCACCGTGACCTTGAACCACTTTTATATAGTAAGTATGCCTTCTAATTATTTGTTAGTCCAACAAAAATATATAAATATTGTATCCTTAACTATTTGATATAAATTCTGTTTTAATACGGAATTATAGGATTTATGGCCGGAAATATCAAGGCCACTAGAAGGAAAAAGGCAAAAATAACCCGATTATCTTATGCGTATTGCACGAATTTGAGCACAGTCTCATTGAAAACATTCACTTCTTCGCCCACTAACTTAAAGCCCGGCAGGATTATTGAGGTCATACGGGCAAACCTTTTCATATCACCTTCATCAAGGACCTTAACCAGTTCTGACGCATCGGGTAAGTCAGAGATATCCGTGCCGCTAAGAAGAGAAAGAACTTCTCTCAAAGTTTCAATTCTCCCGTAAAGAAGCGCCCTGCCTGCCGACACCAGGCCGTTTATCTCGACCGGAGAATCCCCGGTTCTCTCAAAAACAAGCCTTTTTTGATCTCCCCTGTAAAGCTCAGATTCAAATTTTTCCAGCAAAAGGACAATGTCCGTATTTTTCTCGGATCTAACGTTCTGGATATAACTAAAATCCCTTATCTCAATAAGATCTCCTGTCCAACCCGACCTGAAAGATTCCCTGGACCTTTTATTTATCTTGCGGATAAGCCCGGACTGGCATCCCGGTACCAGTGACGAAGATATGATCATCCTTCTTCTCCCGGTTAGAAATTCCGTTTCTTTACCGGCGAGAGAATCCATAACAGAGTTATCGATGCGCATAAACTTTTCAGCCAAAAGTATCAGCCTTCTCATCGGCGAGGGTTTGTGTCCGGGAACGGCCGGAAAAAGCCGGGCGCTTCTTGGCGTCATATACACATCGCCGAGTGCGCTTTCCACAAAATCCCTTATGCTCTCTCTTGTTTTTTCTGGAGAATCCAGGATGGTTTGTGACCATTCCCGAATATGTCCGAACAAGCGGGCGGAGTTAAAGGCTTTACTGAAACCTTTCTCCGCGCCCCGCGCTTTCATGTGGACAAAAGCGTCCATAAGTTCCGCTTTAACCGGATCGGAGGAATAGATCTGAGCGTAAAACAAAACATCACGCTCAAGCTGCTCAACTTCCTCATCCATCCGCGAAAACCCCTGCCCTCTCATGGAAACATGTCCCAGCTCATGGAACACTCTCTCCGCAAGAACGGTAAGAGCCAATTCCGCGGAGCCCCCGGCGAAAAACAACCGTTCCGCAGAAAGCCCGAGAACCTGCGGCCTGTAAAACTTCCTTTTTAAAACTTCCTCTCTCAATAGTTTCTCGTAGTCGCCTTCTCCGTAAATATTCTCCATCAGAAATTCCACGAAATCTTTATCCAGCATCATGCTGTTACCGGTGATGAGCGAATTCGCCGGAAGGCCGCCTGCCACATATATATTGATCGGGCCCTGAAGGGAAAGCCCTTCGGTTAGATCACGGAAAGCCGCGTGATGCGGATCAGCATTATCGGGCATATCGGATCTTCCCCAGGGAGAGTCGCCTTTCGGAAAAAGATCATGCACATAGGCTTCAAACGCCCTATTGAGCGTGTTAGCCAATGTCTCCGCTCTATCCCCCGCCCCGAACCCTCTGTGATCGAACTTCATTGACAGAGGATCGAAATACACACCGGCGTATTTTTCATCCGGAGCGTAAAGGCCGAACATATCCATGTAATTATCACCGCGATCTTCGGACAAGGTAGGTATTATCCTGCCCGGAGAAAAAACATCTTCCGGGTATACGTACTCCCTGCCTGTCTTCCGTTCTACGGCCGATAAGAACGCTCTGAAAAACGCCATTCTGTGTTCCTCGACATCCGGATGCATGCGTATTATCTTCTCCCTGAATACCGACTCGTCTATGGCCCGGTTTAAAAACTCCGCTTTTTCTTCGTATCCTTCCGCCCCCGGATCTGCCTCTATATGATCTTTTGCAGCCTTATAGTCATCAGGTATCTCGGGAACATAATTATTCTCCGAAAATAACTCCTTTAAACAGGCAACTGACACCTCACCCAGATCGGGATCTAAACCATCCAAAATAGCCCTTAAAGGCCCTCTTTCCAAAAGGGCGTAATAGACATCGAAAAAAGCCATCATAACGATCGGAAAATACATGGGAGAGAGAACCGGTTGCCCCTCAGCCTCATCCCCCCGGCCCAGCTCCTGCAAAAGCGAGACACCGGAATGAATATGTTCCCCCAATTTAGACAGTTCGGGATATTCCGGCAAATCGCCCCCGGATGGATCCAGGCGGATACTGAAAGGGCCGTCCTCCCCTTTTAACGACAGCCTGATAATATCATACGGCTCCTCTACGCCTAAAACATAAACACTCAGATCATCAACAATACAATTAGGGTCATAACATTCCACGATTCGCAGCATGAGGCGCTCGTCACCGAACATGCCGTCGTTACCCGTCTTCTTTCTAAGCTCATCTACAAGCGCGTCGCCAAAAACTATCTTCGCGCTCTTGTCGCGGACTTCCACAACCACCTTGGCATTTTCCTTGAACAGCTTTGAAACCCATCTCCTCATCAAAGAAATACTCTCGTGAAGCAATTTTATCAGATGCGCGTTATCACGGCCTTCGGAAAAAGCTTTCCGGAAAGGTTCTACGCCTTTTCTCTGTATAAAACCCAACAAGCCGTCGCTGACAGAACTGCCCTTCCTGTCGTGAGAATCAAGCCAGTCAGACAAAACATCATAAAGGACGCTTATCTCCGTTTTGACCTTTATATCATAATCGCTTAAAAGGCCGTTCCATAACGCCCCTATTTTTTCGTCAGCCGAGGAGACCTCCCGGTCAAACTGATCTATTAATTCGCGAATATCTTTGTCTTCAATGTACTCCTCGCCGAAAGGCCTGCGGGCGGCTATGCCCGGGAGAAAAGCCGAGAAGATCTGTTCTTCCAGAGCCGCCATTTCCCCGGAGAGAGCGGAATATTCCTCCTCCCTCCCGGGTGACTTCACCTCGGAACGGCTCATAAGTTCTTCCGTTTCACGAAATTTTAAACGGGCTGTCCCGTATCTGCATACTACTCTGGATTTTAACTTAAAAAAACTAAGATATGCCTCGAACAGAGATCGGTCAAAAGACACCCCTCCACTCCCTATCCATCCGCTGTCGCCTATGCCTACCGGCGGAACGGTTAATTCCTCCCTGAGGAAGACATGGTAAAGTTCTTCTACATCGTCTTTTTCATTATCATCCAGAATGGATAAATGCAAGTCTTTGATCTCTTGCCTGAGTTCGGAATATGTTGTTTCTAGGGCCTCCTTTATCTGTTCAAGAAACCACTTCTGCTCTGACAAGACTCCCGCAAAACGCACGTCACCACGGCCTTCAGGCAACCCGGCGATCTCTGGGAATTCCATCTCCAAAAAGAGATATTCCTGCATTCTGGAACGAAAATCCTTTACATCCTGTACATAGCTCCGCAAAACGAACCTGCTCTCGAAAAAACCCCCTATGTCCGCGCACAGCACGAGTATCTCATCAATATCGGAAAAAACCTTTCTATAGCCTTGGGCGGGCGTCTCCACAGCAAGCAGCATCAAAAGATTCTCTGATTTCCCCGCATCGTCATTGGCTTTTTTCAGGTAGCTCTGAAACCTGGAAAATGAGAGATACTCGTCTTTTTCAGAAAACCCTTCGGCAGACAGATCAGCAAGATCCCCGAGGCGTTTGCATAATATATCGACACTATCAAAAAGTTCTTTCACCCATTCTGTTTTCACTGAGCTCTCTGCGCTAAAATCCCTTGCCGCCCTCATCCTGTCCTCTATTTTCACTTTTTCTTTCAGGATAAACCCGGAAATGCTCTCTTCGATAAGGCCCACCGCGTTTTCCATTACGGAAAGATCTTTCTCAAGCAAAAGGTATGCCCCCGTAAGCAACGCGCGGAGATCCCGGCTTTTTGAGGACTTGTCCGCAAGAAAAGCCTCCAGCCTTCCGATAAAATCTCCGCGATCTTTATCGAAATCGTCACTCATCTTTTCAAGACCCGTTATCTCTTCCCCGGATACATGGCTTTTCCACGGAGATACTTTTTCTAGCCTCGACTTTAATTCAGCGCCTCTGGCTGCCAGGCTTCTGGCTCCCTTATGGGTCTTTTTCCTGAGGTCATCGTCTGAGAACGGCCTTAGGATCCCCAGGGATCTTGAAGCCGCAACGCGCACGCCCGGATCATTATCTTCCGCGACAACCTCCGTAAGCTGATCGTAAACATGCTCGTTCCTCAGCCAACCCAAAAGAAGGACCGCATTCTCCCGAATGCCGGGATCGGGGTCCGCAAGCCCCCTTTGTAATATATGAAAAGCTTTTTGAAGCTGGCCTTTGTGCTGTTTCAGTGAGGTGATCTCATGCCCGTTTATCTTTTCATACACAGCGAACTCATCGCCGTAAGCGTCTATCTTGTGCCGGGAAAGAAGTTTTACGGCAAGATAGCGGACTTTCCATGAAATATCGTTTTCCGCTACCGATTCCAGTTCACCTATTATCTTGTATCTCCGCTCACCTTTGACCTCGCCCGCGTTAAAAAGATCCTCTATCCTTAATATCGCGACAGCTCTTCTCGTCCAGAGAGGATCCTGCAGATACGAAACCACCGAATAGGCGTCGGAACGCTTTATAATGGGATGAGTACCCTCAGTACCGAGGATGTTATCGAATTCATCCATGCTAAACATACAAGCATGATCCTCCAACACTCTCACGTTCATTACCTCGGCAAGGAAATCTATTTTTCCTCTCAAGACTTCCGGCTGCACCGGCTCAAGGGGCAGCAACGACCTAACCTTTTTGTGAATATCTTCGGGGCGGATATCTTCCGGGGAAAGCGTATTAAACGCCCTGATTATGGCCAGGTCAACTTTGTCCTTGATTATCTCATTACAGATGAAAAGCTGCATCTTCCATGCAAGGGTCCTGGCCTTCCGGTTTCCCTGTATGCCGGAAGTAATATTGTCCCTCATCGCCCCAGAAACACCCGAAAAACACGACACAACAAATTCTTGTATGTTAAGCCCGTCAAGTATCACGTCAAACCGCTCTTCTACGACACCGGGGACAGACCAATCGGCCGCGTCAGGCCACTGCAAATCCGCTATTAAGGCTTTCATACGCGCCTGAAAATGCCCATCTAGAGCATCCAATACCCTTTTCTCAAGTACAGGAACGAGCTTTTCCCGTATACCGGCACGGACTGATGATATATTCGCTATCATATCACGCTTTCCCTGCGGCATATCCGCCATGACATTTTCAAGAAGGTTTTCTACCTCGATGAATCTATCCTGCATCACCTGATTTTCAAAGATCACGTCGGGGAGATCTTCTACGAACCCGCTTATCAGCAAACACGTTTCGGCGGCATAATCCGCCATCATATTTTCCGCGTGTTTGCGCTCTCCTCCCGGCTTCGCCTTTTTGAAAGCAATATTCAGCCAAAAAAGACTGCGTCCCAATGACCGCAGGATATCTTCGGCGGCAAAAACCGCTTGATCTTTGTCAGTGCCAAAAGAAAAAGCATCCTGGCGAAATAGC
>CAYMBK010000271.1:0-10400 GCA_964388645.1 uncultured Planctomycetia bacterium
TCTTTAGTAAAAGAGAATAAGCGCATAATGAACATTGTTAGCCGCGGCGGAGCCCTTATAGCTTCCTGGATGGAAGCAAACGGGAAAGAGAACCCCTTCTTTTCAAGGTTTGAGGATATCATTGAGATAGCCAGAGAGTATGATGTGGTGATCAGCCTGGGTGACAGTTTACGGCCTGGGGCAATTTCTGACGCTACCGATCGTTTGCAGATCCAGGAACTTTTGGTGCTCGGAGATCTTCAGAAAAAAGCTTTCTCGATGGGGGCACAGGTGATAATCGAAGGTCCCGGGCATGTTCCTTTAGACCAGATAGAAGCGAATGTCCGATTGCAGAAAACTATCTGCAATGGGGCGCCGTTCTACGTGTTAGGGCCGCTGGTGACCGATGCCGCCCCGGGGTATGACCATATAACAGGGGCGATAGGAGGGGCGATAGCCGCATGGCACGGAGCCGATTTTTTGTGTTATGTGACGCCCGCGGAACATTTAAGGCTTCCCGATGCCGATGACGTTCGCAACGGTGTAATGGCGTCAAGGATAGCGGCTCATGCCGCAGACATAGTCAAAGGCAGGCCTGAAGCAAGAAAACGTGACGACGATATTTCCAAAGCGAGAGCCAAGAGGGATTGGAAGGAACAGTTTCGGCTTTCTCTTGACCCTGAGCTGCCGTTTTCCCGGAGAAAAAGCGCCGAACCCGGGGATGAAGACGTCTGTACCATGTGCTCGGAGTATTGTTCAATTAAGATAACCGAGGAAAATCTCTTAAGATCGGACGATAAAAATAAGGCAAAAAAATGAGATTAACGGTCATCGGTTCCGCGGCCTTAGATTCAATAGAGACAAATAGTGTTCTTCGCGCGGACATTCTGGGCGGCTCATCCGTGTACGCGGGCATAAGTGCTTCTTTCTTCGCTCCCGTCGATATCATAAGTGTTGTGGGCAGGGATTTTCCGGCTAAATATTTAAGGGCGCTTGAAAAAAGGAAAATAGGGATTTCCGGGCTTGAAATAAAAGATGGAAATACTTTCAGGTGGAAAGCCCGGTATGACGAGGATCTCGCTCACGCGGAGACATTGAAGACCGAACTGAATGTTTTTGACGGGTTTACGCCCAGGATACCGAAAACAATCCGGCGGGGGGATAACCTTCTGCTGGCGAACATTGACCCTGAGCTCCAAAACTATATTTTTCATAAAATAAGTCCCTCGGGGATAGTGGCTTGTGACACGATGAACCTTTGGATCGAGACCCGGAGAAAGGAGCTTCTTAAGCTTCTTAAAAAGGTGGATATTTTTCTTTTGAACGATGCGGAGGCGAGACAGCTTTCCGGAGAGAAGAACCTGCTGAACGCCGCGAAGTACATATCGTCGAGAGGCGTCGGGATGACAGTTATAAAAAAGGGGGAACACGGCGCCTTGTTTTTTTCCGATGACATCTCTTTTATGATGCCGGCATATTTACTCAGAAAGGTAAATGACCCCACGGGTGCCGGCGATACGTTC
The DNA here is from genome assembly GCA_964388645.1 of uncultured Planctomycetia bacterium. GTDB lineage: Bacteria > Omnitrophota > Gorgyraeia > Tantalellales > Tantalellaceae > SLID01. The sequence goes on from CAYMBK010000271.1 coordinate 1,503, forward strand.
GCAGGAGCCATGCTGGGTTATATCACCGGGCGAAAAGTACTTAGGCCCGAAGTGTTGAGAAGATCTCTGGTTTATGGTAGCATAATGGCGTCTTTTGCCGTGGAAAGATTTTCGGCGGTAGGACTTTTAAAGGTGACAAAAGAGGATATTAAAAAACGGTACGAACACTTCAGAAGCTTGACGAGGTTCTGAGAAAAGGGTAATTACGGGGCGAGTGTAGCACAATGGCAGTGCTCCAGCTTCCCAAGCTGGCTACGGGGGTTCGATTCCCCTCACTCGCTCCATTCTTTTGTCTTTTTGATCTTGAGCGGCACTTTTTGGCGCGGTCCTCGAAAAACCCAACGCGAGGGGCCGTTTTTTCTTGGGTGCGATGTCAAGTAAAAATTCCCGTGGAGCCCTAAAAAAAATACGCTTATAATGTTGACAGCGTGATGACGATGGAATAGTATAGTAACAGTTCGGACACCTTAACGTAACAAGGACAGAACATCGGTTTGGAAGCTGACCGGGTTTACCGCGGCGGTGGTTATTGGCAGGGGAAGCCGGGATCCCGATTAAGAGAATATTATATTAGTTGAAGTTATTGTCGTTACCCCTGCCGGGTTTATCAAGCTACTTCAGAGGCGATTTAATGTTCATAGAACCGGTTTCAGGCTCGATGTTTTTCGGGCGTGAAGAAGTTTTAGGCACCCTGCAAAAGAGAGTTACCGCTCTTAAGGGGGGGTACCGGCAGAACCTCGCGTTGACCGGCCCCATGCTTTGCGGTAAGTCTTCAATTCTAAGACATTTCATAAAGAACACTTCTGATCTGGAGGTCATCCCGATATACATAGAGATGGACGGAGATGATTTTAATGTTTTTTCTTTGAGGTTCATGGCTTCTCTTTTGCACGGATATCTTATTTCCGCAGGGCAAGCGTCCCCTATGGAAGGAAATGGTTCTCTCGCGCCGTATTTTCACGGCGGGTGGAGCAGGACAAGCGATGATTTTGACAGGTTATGCGGGATTGCCGGAGAATTTATTCCCGACACGGTTCAATGTGTAATGACGATATTGAAATACATGGAAAAAAGGAAGATAGATCTGGCTTACGAAGGGCTTCTTGCGCTCACTTCAGTTTTTAAGTCGGAAACGGGAAAGAATTGTGTTGTTATCCTTGATGAATTTCACAACCTGTCGAATTTCGGGCTTAAAAAGCCTTTTCAGGTCTTCGGTAAGTTCATTATGGTCCAGAAGAATACCATGTACGTTGTTTCCAGCTCGCAGGAAACCCTTTTGCGTGATATTTTGTCAAGCAAACTGTCGCTTCTGTTCGGCAATTTCGAGGTTTTGGAGATAAACGGGTTTGATAATCATTCCGCCAGAGCCTTTATGTCCGGAAAGATAGAAGCCTTGGACGATGACGGCGGGATGACGGATTACCTGATCCAGCTGTCGCAGGGAAATCCTTTTTACCTGGCTGTTATCGCGGGCCGTATTTCGGGAATATATGCCTCTTGCGGGGAGAGGCTTAATAAGAAAGAAATTCTCCTTGACGCCATGGCCGAACTTCTATACGGCTCGGACGGCGTGCTCAACCAATACTTTACCAACACTATGAATTTTTTTCTCGAAAAAAAGAACCGCAAGAAATATATTCCCGTTCTCATGTCGATGTCCATGGGCAATTCCACTCTCAAGGCTATACAAAAAGGCATGGGCAAGAAAGATAAGGATCTCGGGTTAAAGTTGAATAAGCTTCGAGAAATGGACATCATATGGAACAGCGGCGTGTTCTACAAAATAACCGATAAGCTTTTTGAGTACTGGATCGCTTATGTACATGCCGTGAAGACCCGCTCAATGATCGATGATATGGGGATGAAATATCTTGAGTTCAAGAACGCCCTGGAGAAAGATTACGAATGCTACCGTATGTTCAGGAACATAAAAGCGACCGATGTCATAGCCGGGATATTCGAGAAGTTCAACAACGAGAAAATAGAGCTTGGGTTAAGCCAGCGGAAATTATCTTCGTTCGATGAGGTGAAGAAAATGCCTTGTGACGGAAACATAACCCCGATAATCGGCCAGACAGCTTCGGGCAGATGGATATTCCACATAAAGCAGGGAGACATAGCGGTGGAACAGGACATCGCGGATATGAAAAAGATGCCGGCAGGGTCCGGAAAGAACAAGGTACTGAAAAAGATACTTGTTCCTCTGGGGAGCATAGATGAGAATGCTTTCCTTCTGGCTAAAGAGCACGGCATATGGGTTTGGGACGCGGCAACACTTAACCGGATCTTCAGGGTTTATGGGAGGTTCGAGCTGGTATTATGAAAATAGGAGTGATATCCGATACGCATATCCCTGTTTTTTTATCGGGGATACCCACAGACGTTAAGAATGTATTTGCTACATGCGACATGATCGTTCATGCAGGGGATATAGTTGAAGAGGGAGTTATAGACGAGCTGCGCAAGATCGCAGAGACAAAGGCCGTGCACGGCAATATGGATAGCGACTCACTGAAAAGAAACCTTCCGGCATCCATAGTGTTTGATGCCGGAGGCAAAAAGATCGGATTGATACACGGCAAAGGCACGGGGAAAGGCGTCCTTGAATGGGTGAGGGCTCAGTTCAGGGGCGATCTGGATATAATAATTTTCGGACACTCGCATACACCTCTAAATGAAAAAATAGGGAATACGCTTTTTTTTAATCCTGGCAGCGCCACAGACACGGTATTTTCCGGAAAAAGGACTTATGGGATCATAACCATAGATGGAGAAGAGGCGCGCGGGGAGATTTTTGAGATATCGGGTTGAGAGGTGCTTTTGTCCTGCCGTTCGAAAGATAACGGAGGAGTGTGAGGCGGAACAGCGTTGTCCTCGGTGATGCTCTTTGGCGGAGGAAATGAGATAAGCCTTTCGGATGACGATGTGGGATGTTCACGGGAGAGTTGAACTATGGTGTGGATAGAGTTCACAGCGTGCGGGGTCCTGTTGCTGGCCTCTGCATATGCGCTGTGCAGGGAAGGGATGGCTCTTGCAGGGGCAACGCATATTGAAGAGGGATTTGTAGGTATTTTGTTCCTGGCTGTTGCTACTTCGTTCCCGGAACTAGTAGTGGGGGTTTCTTCGGTAACATACCTGAAGAATTTCGCGCTGGGTTACGGGGACCTAGTGGGATCGGTGATGATAAACAGCATGTTGATCGTCGGGGTAGAATTTTATGCCGGCCGCGGAAGGGTTCTCTCGAAAGCATCCCATCTCAACATTATAACTGTATCAATTTGGGCAGCTGTTGCTCTTGTTATTACTCTTTCAGCCATGGTGAGGAGATCTTTCGGGGGCTTTTCTTTGGGTTCTTTAGGGCTGGAAAGTTTTTTTATAGCGGGGTTATATTTCTTTTATCTCACCCGGCTTCAAAAGAAGAATGTCCAGACAAGTGAATACAGGAAAAAGAAGGAAAGAAATGTTCCCGGAATTCAGATACGGGGAATGTGGATGCGGTTTTTGCTGCTGCTTGTCTGGGTAATGTTCCTTGGCGTATGGATGTCCGCCTTGGGAGATAAGCTGGCCGTTTCTACGGGGCTTTCCCATACATTTGTTGGAAGCACGCTGCTTGCGCTGATAACCTCCTTCCCAGAGATAGCGGTTACGTTCGCCGCGGTAAGGGTCGGATCCGTTGAAATGGCCCTTGGGAATGTTTTTGGTAGTAATCTTTTTGATCTGGTCGTGGTATCCATTCTGGATATTTTTGACGCAAAACCGATCACCGGATATCTTACCACAGGGCATATCTGGCTTACAACTATTGCCGCGCTTATCCCGATCGTTTTTTTGACAGGCATGAAAACACATTCAAACGCGCGCAGGAGGTTGGGACTTGATGTGTCTCTGGCCTTTATCCTGGGTTTATCGGGGCTTGTCATTTCGTTTTTCGTAGAGTGACATGTTTTTACATAAGGGGTAACCGTATGGAAGACAGGGCTTTAGGAAGGCATATACTTGAAGAAAGGGAAGATTCCTGGCTGGCACCATATGCCATGAGAAGCGCTTTGTCTTCGGGACGGGCTTACCCGGAAGAGGAGCATCCTTATCGTACGGCGTACCAGAGAGATAAAGACAGGATAATATATTCAACGGCTTTCAGAAGGCTTGAATACAAAACCCAAGTCTTCGTTAATCACGAGGGAGACTATTACAGGACCCGTCTTACCCACACTATCGAGGTAGCGCAGATAGCGCGGACCGTAGCGCGGGCTCTTCGCCTTAATGAGGATCTCGCGGAAGCCATTGCCCTGGCCCATGATCTCGGACATACGCCCTTTGGGCACGCGGGAGAAGATACGCTCTCAGAGCTGATGGCCGCTCACGGAGGTTTCGATCATAACACACACGGACTTAGGGTGGTTGATCTTTTGGAACAAAGATATCCGGATTTCCCCGGACTGAACCTTACGGGAGAAGTGAGGATGGGTATAATAAGGCACTCAACTCCATTTGATATGCAAAGGGCGGGGTCAGCCGACATATCCGGGCCATCGCTTTTGGAGATACAGGTGGTGGATATAGCGGACGAGATAGCATATGACAACCATGACCTGGACGATGGGCTGAAGAGCGGGCTTTTAACCGGTAACGATCTTATGGATACGGAAATTTGGCGTGAAGCGGAAAGTGATCTGGGGAAAAAGCTTTCAGGCGCTGAAATAGGAGTGAAGCGGGCATGTGTGGTCAGGGGGTTGATCAATGCTCAGGTATCCGACCTTGTTAAGAGCACCACGGAAAGAATTTCGGCCCTGAACATAAAGGATGTGAATGACCTTGCTTCGAGGCAGGAAAGGGTTGTGGATTTCAGTACGGAGATGAGAAAAAAAAGAGAGCCGCTAAGAGAGATACTTCTTAACAAATTATATAAACACTACAGAGTGGTGAGGATGTCACAGAAGGCCTCTCGTTTTTTGAGAGAGCTTTTTTCGGAGTATTGTGACAACCCCGAGCAGCTGCCCCCCGATGCCTATGGAACAATAGGTGTAAAGGGAAAACACAGGGCTATATGCGACTATGTCGCCGGTATGACCGACAGGTACGCGCTTGATCAATATAAAAAATTTTTTGAACCTTATGAGAGGGTATAGTATGCCGGAAAAAAAACAAGATCAGGCCATGGAGCTTTTTAAAAAGTTCAACGAGAATTGGGACCTCAGAAGAGAAGTTACGGTATTCGGGGAGATATTAAAACAGCCCACCTGGGTGGTATTGCCTGTTATCTTAAAATACGAGGATCTCAGGGGAACGGAACTTGCCAGGGTCATGAAGGCTGAAGTTTCAGGCGAGGAAAGACTTAGATACGAACTCATGAAAATAGTTTCCTGCGTGAAAAGGTCGCTTAAGTTGAAGTCCGTAGAGAGTTTTGTTTACGGCAGAGGCAAGTTCGGGTTATGTTACGCCCTTTTGTCGGAAGGGAAAGCCTTCGGGTCCATCATAGCCTGCGGCCTTAAAAAAGATATGTCCTCCGATATGAAAAAAATATTCCTGTCCTTTACGGACGTAGTTATAAGAGAGACCCGGCAGGAGATGGAGCTTGAAGAGCTAAACAGGACTATCCGTCCCCGCGCGATAGCGTTGTCTACCGTGCATACGGTCCATCGCCTGATGACGGCGACTTTTGACATAAACGATCTTTTGCCTAGGATAGCACATCTTGCGCTACAGGTAATGAGGGCAAATCGCTGTTCAATTAAGATAGTCGATAAAAAGAAACGCCATCTTATTCCTAAGGTAACGGTGGACCTGAGAAAGAAAAACGCGAAGCTCAAAAAAGTCCAGATAGGAAAATATGCCCCCGGAAGAGCGGTGAAGAGAGGTGCCCCCGTAAGGGGAGGGAATTATCTTGCCGCCCCTCTGATTGATGAGGATGTGATAGGGGTTATAACCGTTTACGATAAGACTGACGGCAGGGAGTTTTCACAATTTCGCGAAGGAAAAAAAAAAACTCTTTCCGAACCGGTTGCTTATCGCGAAAAGAACGCCCAGCTTTACAGAGAGCAGGCAGAGATGACCATAAGCAGTATACGGTGCATATCGCACCTTCTTGCCAACAGGTCCAATGTCGTACACGCCGGAGAAGCGTCTTTACTGAAACTCATAACGATGGTAGGCGCCAGGCTCGGGCTTAACGGGAGCGAGACCAAGATGCTGCAGTACGCCGCCATGCTTCATGATGCCGGGCAGATAAGCGTTCCCGAAAAGGTGCTGATGAAAAAAGGAATGCTGACCGGCAAAGAATACAGCATGGTAAAGAAGCATCCGCTGAAAGGGGCTTCTCTTCTGTCGAAATTCAAACCCCTTAAACCCATTTTACCGATAATCCTTTATCATCATGAGAATTTTAACGGCACCGGGTATCCAAAAGGCCTCAGAGGCAAAGAGATCCCAAAAGCCGCTCGGATACTGGCAGTTATCAGTTCGTTTGAGGCTATGATCACCGAGAAACCTTACCGCAAAGCTCTTTCGATACATGAGGCCATTCGTGAGCTCAAGAAGAACAGCGGAAAACAGTTCGATCCGGACGTGGTCAGGGTTTTCTGTGAGGTTGCCGACCGCAAGGACGTAAAGCGTTCCATAGCGAAAGACCTCGGGAAGAACAAGAATGTACTGTAGGCCATCATGAAACCCGCGCGTAAAATTTTTATATTTAAAGTGCTGGCGGCGGCATTTTTGCTGACGGCCGTTACAGTATTTTTTTCATGGGACAGGCTTTTATCTTTCGCTTTTGAGAAACACACGGGGTATGAGATATTTTATTCGGCGTGGTCGGGCAACCCCATGGGAAAGAGCGTGATGGCATCTCCGGAGCTGGTCATAAAAAGCGCCGGAGTGAACATTCAGGCCGAAGAAATTATTTTCCGGGTCAAGGCTTTCAGCATATTTAAGGAACGGGGGGTGGCAGTAGAGTGCTCTCTTTCAGATGCTGTTTTTTTCCTCTCCTCAGGAGATAAAGAGGGAGCGGATAACATACTGGAGCTGGTTTCGGTTTCGGGACAGGTGTTTAACAGCGTGAAGTTCCAGGCCTATACCGGGAAAGATCTTTCCGGGATAACGGGGCTTTACGCTGAATCCTCGGACATAAAAATACGAGGGCATGGGTCTTTGGATAAAAAGTCTAATTCTCTGGAGATAGATGTGAACGTTTCGGTCTCTCCTGGTCTCATTGCGGGTTTAGGCGAAAACGTAAAGGATCGGGTACTTTCCCCGGAAGGAAATGGCTGGTACGGCACTTCGATAACTTACAGGGGAGACCCGGCGTTTTTGATGGCACTTTATTTCGCTGTCGCACCCCAGACGTAAAGGCGGATAGCGTAACATATTGCGGGTGTTTTTGTGCTCATCGCAAGGAAGCCTCAAAAAAGCGAAAAGTGATCTCATGGATGTTACTTAAAGGCAACACAAGCCTTGCCATTTGGGGGCTTTGTGTTAAAATATAGCCCAAATGAAAGATCAAAATTTCAAGGAAGATCTTTTTGGCGAAGGTGTTCTGTCCAGAAAGCCTGCAAGAATGAAGGTTTTAGAGGGGTATGCCAAGCAGCGTTATCTTCCGTATTTGAAACTGCCCACGGAGTACGCCGTTATCGCTCTTATCGCAGCGCTGATAATGCTGATCTTTGCTTATGCGTTAGGGGTTAAGGTGGGAAGAGGTTCGGCATCGACAGCGGAGATTATTGCGATTGATGGGCAGTATGAGGATATCGTGAAAGGGGCAGAGTCTGTCTTGCCGGTTGCCGGGAATGAAAAACAATATTATTCTCCGGTAACGGATGAAGCCACAGAAGAGCGGCCCGGGCCGTTATACGGCATGGACGAGGCTGAGCAAAAGACAGAAGAGGATCTGCCTTTAGGGGCTGTGTCTTCGGATGCGCCTCCTGCCGTGGACAAGGAACAGGAAGCAAGCCCGAGGGACTCCGTTGGGGAGGATATCGGGAAAGGTGTGTATTTTGTTTATGTCGCGGCCTTCCGGGGGGAGGACAAAGCAAAGAGCTTGTCGGATGAATTGAAAAGTTCCGGCATGAACTCCGGGGTTTCCAAGAGTTCCGGATGGTATCAGGTCTACGCGGGCGGGTATCGAACAATAGCGGAAGCCAATAAAGCGAAGGATATACTGCAAAGGCAATATGCCGATTGCTATGTACGTAAGGTTGAATAAAGCAACAAGCCAGGCCCCCCGCTGACGCTATTAGGGGGGCGGAGTTTAGTTTTACTGAAAACAAAAAAAGAGAGGACAATATGACCCAACACCCAAGTTTGAAAGGCGGAAAGACGGGAGTTAAATTCCGGTCGGTACTTAAGAGATATGAGAAAATTAAAGAGCTGGATGATAAGGAAAAATGGGATGATGAGAAAAGTTCTGTTTACCGGCTGCCGAAGATCAAGCGCTTGAAGTTCAAGGTTAAAAAGACCAAGGGCCCGGATGAAGACAAGGAAGCCGAAAAAGGAACGGAAGACAAAGGAGCGACGGCTGCTAAAGCAGGTGATACCGACGCCAAGAAGTCCGAAAAAAAAGGCAAGTAGGGAGCCGCGGGACAATATCGGCGGATCTACTGCGGGGGATGGATGATGATATCCTACGAAGATTTTAAAAAACTGGACCTAAGGATAGCGGTTATTACCGGCGCGAGGGAACACCCTAACGCGGATAAGCTGTTAATTCTTGATGTAGACAACGGCGAAGAGATAAAGCAGATAGTGGCCGGGATAAAGGTTTCCTACGCCACAGAAGAGCTTGTGGGAAAAAAGGTGGTTGTTCTGAACAATCTCGAGCCCGTAATACTTAGGGGGGAGGAGTCCAAAGGCATGCTTCTAGCCACAAGTGAAGAAGGGGGAGCTCCGGTGCTTGTTTCTCCGGAAAAA
>CAYMBK010000272.1:0-7598 GCA_964388645.1 uncultured Planctomycetia bacterium
AATAAGGCCGCCAGCCTTTTCTACCAGAATGTTCTACGGGGGCCAAAAGGTAAAGGCGCTTTTGAGTACCTTACTTCCAGGGGAATAACTTCGGATACCATTTCCGCTTTCGGGTTAGGGTACGCTCCCGCGGAATGGGAGGCGCTGTCAAGGTATTGCCGGTCAAAGAACATTTCCGGTGAGATCCTGAGAAGCGCGGGCCTTACGATCCCCAGTGATAAAGGCAGGAACGATTACGACCGTTTCCGGGACAGGATCATTTTCCCGATATATAACGAGAGAGGGGTCATTGTGGCTTTCGGGGGCAGGGTGAGGGACGATAAACTTCCCAAGTATATAAATTCCCCTGAAACACCTGTTTACAGCAAAAGCAATTTTTTGTATGGGCTTAATTTTGCGAAGAAAGGCATAAGGGAGAGAGGCTATGCCATACTGGTTGAAGGGTATCTGGACGTTATCATGCCTTTTCAGAAAGGCGTTACTAATGCTGTGGCTACTTCCGGGACAGCACTTACTTCCCGTCAGGCGGAAATTATAGGAAAGTATACGGATACGGCGGTTATGGTCTTTGATTCAGACCAGGCAGGAGAGGGAGCCAGTTTGAGAGGGTTGGATATTTTTGTAGAGAAAGGTTTGAGGGTAAAGATAGCCACTCTTCCGAAAGGCGATGACCCTGACAGTTTTGTTTCAAGGGAAGGGGGAGAGGCATTCTATGCCGAGGTCGATAAAGCCAAAAGCTTATTCGACTATAAGCTGGATGTGCTGCTCGATAAGAATGGCAGCAGGGATATCGGGCGTGTAGTGGATGGAATGATGCCGACGATCGCCAAGGTCAATAATGCCGTTGTCCAGTCTGATTATCTGCGGCGCCTTGCCGAAAAACTTGGCGTTCACGAGGCTTCTTTGAGGGTGGAAATGGGAAAGGTAAAACCTGATCGGCAGTATAAGTATGAGACTCCAAAAGGCTCCGCCCCTTCCGCCGTGCCCGCGAGGAACAGCGAGCTGCATATTTTGGGGCTCGCGCTTTCATGCCGGGAGAGATTTAACGTGGCCGAGGGGGAACTCGATCCGGCGGCGTTCCGAGACCCGGATATAAGAAGGATAATGTCGGAAGCGCGGGCGATGCTGGGTTCCGGAGAGGAAGATGCTGTGAGCCCGGGAAAACTTCTAGGAAGATTTCATGGTGATGAGACAGCCTGTTCGTTGATATTACAGGCGATGGGAAAAGCGGAGACCATAACGGAGCCTGATAAGGCCCTGAAAGACTGTATCGCGTATCTCAAGAAAGAGAACAGGGCTGAAAAGCTGAAAGAGCTGGGGTCGAAACTGAAACAAGCGCAGGAGAGTTCTGACCTCTCAGCGGTGGGAGAAACTCTAAAAATGATAGATCAAATACACAAAGAGAGGGTTATTTGAATATGGGGAAAGAGAAAAAAGCCAAAATGCCCAAGAAGACCTTAAGCAAGACAAATTCAGGGAAGAAAACCAAACCGACAGAAGAGGCTAGCGCGAAGGTAAGTTCTGCCATAGTCCAGAAACTGATAAAAGCGGGCAAGGACAAAGGTTTTTTGAGCTATGATGAAGTTAACGATATTATTCCTAACAATGTCGTTTCTTCTGATGAGATAGAAGAGGTAATGACAGCTTTACAGTCGGCTGATATAAAGGTCGTAGAGTCCGAGGAAGATCTAGAGAAGATACACTTGACCGTAAAGCGGGATCAGCAGCAGATTAAGTCCCGAAAGTTCGTCCAGATAGATGATCCGGTCAAGATGTATCTTAAGCAGATGGGGCAGATCCCGCTTCTCACGAGATCTGAGGAGCTGGAGCTCGCGAAAAAGATAAAGACCAACGAGAAGAGGCTTAAAGAGATCGTTTTCAAGATCAAGATCGGGCGTGATATGCTGCTCGATGAGATAGAGGATTCTCTTGACAACGATTATAATCTTGACGACGTACTTGATGTCCCTCCCGGAGCTAACGCCGAGAAACTTGAAAAGATCAAGAGGGATCTGATAAAGCGGATAAAATTGTCAACCAGGAATGAGAGCATCTTAGATCTCATGTTCAAGCTGAAGGTAACTATTTCGCTGGTCGAGAGGGTAGCTGAAGACATCTCCAAGACCCTTAGCCAGGCTCGATCATACTGGTTGAAGATAAAAAAACTTCAGCAAAGAAGAATGAGCCCGAAAGAAAAAGAGTCCGTAAAAACGATAAAAAAAGAGCTCAGCAAGATACAGAAGATCACTGGAAGGACCCCGGAAGAAATGACGGGGGATGTCGACGAACTTGAGAAAATCGAAGGGGAGTATACGGCTACTAAGAAGGAGCTCGTAGCGGCAAATCTCAGGCTTGTAGTGAGTATCGCCAAAAAATATACGAACAGGGGGCTTTCCTTTCTGGACCTTATTCAAGAGGGCAACATGGGCCTGATGAAGGCAGTGGATAAGTTTGAATATGAACGAGGCTATAAGTTTAGCACATACGCCACATGGTGGATACGCCAGGCTATCACACGCTCAATAGCCGACCAGTCAAGGACGATACGCATTCCTGTACATATGACGGAAACGATAAATAAATTAGTCAGGGTCTCACGGTCGCTGGTTCAGGAAAACGGAAGGGAGCCCACTCCCGAAGAGATAGCCTCGGCTATGAAAGTTCCGGTGGAAAAGGTGCGTGGAATAATAAAGATAGCCCAGCACCCCATTTCGCTTGAGACCCCCATCGGGGATGAAGGCGACACAAATTTTGGTGACTTCATCGAAGATAAATCAGCGGTTTCCCCCGCGAATGCAACCGCGTATGCTATGCTTAAGGAACAGATGGACGGGGTTCTTGAAACGCTGACGGAGCGCGAGCAGAAGGTCCTTACTCTGCGTTTCGGGATAGGTGACGGGTACCCCCGTACGCTTGAAGAAGTGGGTAAGATATTCAGTGTAACAAGGGAAAGGGTGAGGCAGATAGAAGCGAAGGCTCTCAAAAAACTTCGTCACCCGATAAGGGCGAAGAAGTTAAAGAACTTTCTTGATCTTGGATTCTCGTGAGGTGGGAACTGCTGTGCGGAAAAATAGTATAACAAAAGAAAGGATGAGAAATGGAAAAGAAAATAGAGCTGTTCATTCCGGGAGAACTGAAAGACGAACCTATTATCTGTCAGATGGTAAAGGACTTTGACATTGGAATAAAGATCATGGAGGCTTCGTTCTCCACGGAAAGCGGATGGGCTTACCTTATAATCAATGCTGATCAACCGGAGATCGACAGGCTCTTTTCCTATTTGAAGGAAAAGGGCATCAGCGTAGAGGCCCGTTGACCTGCCGGGACAGAGTGTTAATACTATAAAAAAAGAAAAGTATTTTTTGGCGTTTGTTCTCGCGTGTGGGTTGTATCTTCTTCTCTCCGCGCGCGAAGGCGGTTATTTTTAATGAAGGTAGCAAGATTTTTGTATGAAGGGCGATCGTACGATGGGTATGTAGACGGCGAAACGATTATCTGTCGAATGCCTGGGAAAAGGGAACAGACGGTCAAGCTCGAAAATGTAAGGCTTCTTCCGCCGGTCAGGCCTTCCAAGATAATATGTGTGGGTTTGAATTATAAAGACCATGCCGTCGAATTAGGCATGGCTCTTCCCACGGAACCCATAATTTTCATTAAACCTCCATCAGCGATGATAGGCCCCATGGATAATATCGTATGTCCCCCCAATTCGGGAAGAGTTGATTTCGAGGGGGAACTTGCGGTGGTAATAAAAAAAAAGACCCGCAATGCCGATCCGGCAAGAGCAAAGGACTGCATAATGGGCTATACCTGTTTTAACGATGTTACGGCCCGGGATATACAGGAAAAAGACGGGCAGTGGACACGGGCAAAAGGTTTCGATACGTTCGCGCCCCTGGGGCCATGGGTGGAAACCGATATCGATGCCGGAGATCTTGCGATAAAGACTTTTCTGAATGGGAGAGTCAAGCAGTGTTCCAGCACGTCGGAGCTTATATTCGGCGTGCCTGAGTTGGTGTCGTTCATTTCTGGGGTGATGACTCTTTTCCCGGGGGATGTTATTGCCACGGGAACTCCGGGAGGGATAGGCCCAATGTATGAAGGTGATGAGGTCGTTGTGGAGATCGAAGGTATAGGCAGATTGGTGAATTCGGTCACAAAAAAATAATATGCTCCGGGAAGAAGGCCTGCATAATATATGAGAATAGTTCTTCAAAGGGTGAAAAGCGCGTCAGTGGCGGTGAACGGAAAGATAGTTTCTTCGGTCAAAAGCGGATTTTTGATTTTGGTGGGTGTTTCTAGGGGAGATACGGCAGAACAGGCGGAGTATTTGGCCGGGAAGGTCTCTAAGTTCAGGATCATGGATGATCCTGATGGGAAGATGAATTTGAGCCTTTTGACGGCGGGGGGAGAGATACTTAGTATTTCACAATTTACATTGGCGGACCCGGTGCTGAAAGGAAATCGTCCCGGATTTTCATCGGCCGCTTTCCCGGACGACGCCGAAAAAATATGGAAGGGATTTAATTCGTCTCTTAGAAAATTCGGGATAGAGGTCAAAGAAGGTATTTTTGGATGTCATATGGAAGTTGCGCTGGTCAATGACGGCCCTGTGTGTTTCGTGCTGGATTCCGACTCAGGGGGTGCCGTCACATGAAAACCGAGGAGATGGTTTCGGTATAGGATAGAGAGGCGTTCAAGCCGCTGTGGATATAGGCGGAGCTTTTGTCGTTAGGTTTTTATTTTTATGGTCAGCGGCAGAGACCTGAAGAAGCTTGTGAGGACTTACAGTGGTTGTATTTGCCGGATGATAGGGATAAAATGACGAATAGAAAAAATACTGAAGTATTTGAGAGATCCGCAGGGGCCGTAACCTTTTTGGTGTTAGTACTTGTTCTTGTCTCGGCCTCATATGCGAATGAAAGCCAACGAGGCGGCGGACTTCCTATGATGGGAGTTCCGCTTTCGATGTTCGCTTCAGGGCAGGAGGATGAAGGCGACATATGCCCTGAAGGATCAAGTGTGGTCAATGCTTTTATTTCCGCGTGGGGGAGGGAAGATTATGACGAGATGCTCTCGCTTATTGACATGCCTGCGGAGGGTTATACCAGGGAAGAAATGCGCTCGGATCTTATGGTCATCGAATATAAACCATACAAGATAAGCAGCGTAAGGCAGTACGGTGAGGATTTCGAGTTTTTGCTGAGTTATGGCGACTGGCGCGATGGTGATAAGGACCTGAAAAAAGTCATCATAAACGGCAGGACTTTCAAAATAGTACTACAGGGAGACAATGCGGTATTTAAGGAGTCTCTTGCAAGTTACTTTTGATGTGTTTTTCAGTTTTTTTATTGATTTTTCCGCATCTTCGGGTATCATGATATTTTGTTCAAGGACTTGAGCTAACATTTAAGAGGAGGATAAATGTCTGATCTGAAAAAAATAGCGGTACTGACCAGCGGCGGGGATTGCGGGGGTTTGAACGCGGTAGTTAAGGGTGCCTCAGCGATGGCCGATAGTATGGGAATAAAATGTTATGCGATCCCAAACGGTTATGCCGGGCTTTATAACCTTGTAGATTTCACGCAGCTCACCCAGTTGACGCCTGAAAGAGCGGATCTCATAAACGCATCAATGGCCGGATCCGCGGTGGGCCATTCTCGTGTGAAAATAAAAAAGATAGATGATCCCGAAAGATATGACCGGATCAAGAGGGGCCTGAAAAAGTTCGAGATAGACGCCCTTGTAATAAGCGGAGGGGACGATTCAGGAAGTGTTATGGTGGACCTGTTTCACAATGATATCGCCTGTGTTCACGTCCCGAAGACAATGGATCTTGACTTGCAGACATATTCCGTGGGGGCGGATTCCACCATAAACAAGATAGCGGTTTACGCGGATGAGCTCAAAACGACGGGAAGAACTCATAACAGGGTGATAGTCATGGAGGTTTTCGGCAGATATGCCGGACATACGGCGTTCCGAGGTGGCATAGCGGCTGACGTAGATGCCGTGCTTCTCCCCGAGATACCGGTTGATTTTGATGTTCTCTATGAACATGTAAAAGAGAAATTGACCAGGCGCTTTATCCTTAGCGATGTTTTTGAAGGAACATATCTGATAGTAGTGGCCGAGGGATTGAGGGATGCCTCGGGAAAAGAAATAGTCGATGAGAGCGCGGGGGTGGACGCTTTCGGCCATAAGAAGCTCGCCGGAGCGGCTAAGTATGTATGTCAGGAGCTTTCAAAAAGAATGAAAGCAGACAGCCGTATAAGGGATTTCATGGAAGAAACCCATATGTTCGTTGAAAAATTATATGAAACACCCGAGGTGAGATCGGTGACTCCGGGCCATTTGGTGAGATGCGGCAGGGCAAGCGCATATGATGTTAATTTCGGTAAAGAAGCCGGAGCGGCCGCGGTAAGGCTTCTTGCCGAAGGTGTAGTCGGGGTTACTGTGGCCGAGGTAAAAGGCAGGAAAGTGCGTTATATGAAGGCGGAGAAGGCCATCGTGCAAAGACATGTGAACCTTGATCAGGTTGCAATGTTCGAACAACTCGGGACATGTTTTGGAAGAAAACCCGTGAAATATGATCCGCTTTTCGAAGAGTTGACCGTATCGCCTGAAAGGTATATGTAAAAGAATGCAATACTCAAAGGGAAAGACCGGAAGAGTTTTTTTCGCGCGGTTCGACCACGGAGATGATGTTACCCGGAAGCTTTCGGAAATAGCGTCAAAAGAGAAGATATTACTGGCGTCAGTCAGTATTCTCGGCGCAATAGAAGAGGCGACTTTGGTTTGCGGCCCCAAAAAAGCGGAAATGCCTCCTGATCCGAATTTTGTGTCTTTCGATGACGGCAGGGAGGTGGTCGGCTTCGGTACCATAACTTCACGCGGGGGCAAACCCCGCGTTCATTTACACGCATCATTCGGAAAGTCGGGAAGGTCTCTCACGGGTTGCCTTCGCAAAAACAGCCGTACCTTTATAACGGTAGAGGCCGTAATAACAGAGATAACCGGTATCGCTCTGACGCGAAAAACGGATAAAGCCTCGGGGATAGATCTGGTGTCTTTCACATGAAGCGAGTAAGAGGCGGTTTCGCGTGATATCAGACGAAAGAAGGTCGTATAAGCGTGTTAATATCCGGTTCACAGTCAGGTATCGTTCGCTTGCCAAGGGAAAAAACCTTTCAGGCACCTCATTCACCAACAATATAAGCTCGGGCGGAATATATTTTGATTCCATAGAGGAGATCCCTGTAGGAGAGCTTCTAGATTGCTCTATCCACATTCTCGAGAAGCCGGGTTCAATGCGATTTTCCTCAAGGGTTGTCAGGTGCGATCGCATTACCGGGCCGGTGACTTCTCTTTTCGGCATAGCGGCCGAGTTCGTAGAGCCTTTCAAAAATTCCGATATCAAGCTGCGGCGAATTCTAAAACTGTGATATCTCTTCACGAGGATGCCGAGAAAATAAATCCTTGCAAAGCATTTTATTTTCAGCACACTCCCGGCCTTAACGTTACAGCCTCCTCTAATACGCATGAAACAGGGGTTATAGATGTTTTTGTACGCCGGAGGAAAAAGGGAAATTTATTTT